>CAZBZA010000023.1:15535-18879 GCA_964495865.1 uncultured Lentimicrobiaceae bacterium | reverse complement strand
TCGCCCCAGAAATCATCGGGCATGCTATACGGCTGATCGGAAAATACAACGTTTGGCTTCATAACTTCCTGTCGTGGAAACCGTTCCACATTGTTAGTATCGATACTACAGGTAGCCAGTTCGAGAAATGTGTGAAAGTTATCGGATGATAATCGGTTGCGCAAACGCGTTTTCAGATGAATATCGCATCGCGCATGTTGTAGGTAATACCTGCCGTTGAATGGTATATAACTAACCGAATAATTGATTTTTTCGAGTTTTACAATCAGCCGCCTGCTTTTCTTCAGCACAAGTTCATCGGCTGCAATATCGAGGTAATCCTTATTTATTTCGAAATCAGCGCCAAGTATGGCAAAACTTTCTTTTTCGATATAAATTGTTCCGGCATACAAGGCTTTTTTCAGGTCTTCTTTCTGTACAAAAGTTATCGCGTACGCATCTTTTGCATTATACGAAACCATGTCGGAATAGGTATAATTATATTCAGAAGGTGGAGTGAGATCAAGAAATCCCGGGACACATTTAACAATATCCAGCTGCAGCGCCGAAAGCACACCCGCCTTAAGTTTAAGGAAAACGGTGTCGCGCGGATTATCGTCCTGAATTTTCCGCGATTTGAGCATTTTCACCTGATCCGAATGTTCACTTAATGTGTAGTCCGATTTAAAGACTTTGAACACTGCCTCCGAATAACTGATGTATTTTTGATTTTTCTGAACCCCTTCGCGGTAAAAAGTTGTGAGGTAAACAGGTTCGACAGCGTTATTTACTTTGCGCTGTTCGAGCGCTTTGGCCACAATTGCATTCGGATCGATATAGCGGATGATTACTTCCTGTATGGAAATTATTCTGCGGTCCATGTAAAAATCGACTTGCTGCTCATGAAGCAACTGAACCGGAATGCGTTGGCTCATATATCCCATGTGCGATACAACCAGGGAAGTGCCCGACAGCGAAGCCGGAATTTTCAAAGTAAAATACCCGTCGGTATTAGTAACGGTGCCTATGTTTTCTTCTTCAATACCAATGGTAGCAAACGGCAGAATCGTTTTAGTTTCGTTATCAAAAACATATCCTTTTATAAGCTTATTCTTAGCTGTATCATTTACAGGTATAATAGTCTGTATATCAGGCAATATAGTTTCTTTACTTTCCTCAATTGCCTTGTAAATAAGTATGTGTTTTCCAATAATTTTGTATGAAAGCGAAGGGTTTGCAAGCAGGTTGTCAAGTACCTTTTTCAGTGGCTGATTATCCGCCTGAAGTTTAACGTGCTTATCGCTTTCAATGGTTTTGCTGTCGTAAATAAAAAGGCAGTCCGCTTTTTGCGAAATCAGGTTTAGTGCGTTGTAAATAGTGGTATTTTGCTTTGGGATAGTAATAGCTTTATCGAGAAGCGGCATCTGGGCAAAACCCGTATAAGCCAAAAACAGTAAAAAGCCTGCAATTAAAATACAGGCTTTACTCAGTAAAGGCCGAGGGCCGAATGCACGAAACTTAATCCGGCTTCGAACTTTCTTTATTTCCGGATAATACAACAGACCCATTTACAGTTTGGCTTTTCAGGTTTAGGGTCGCACAAATAAGTTCGGTCATGGTTTCGGCAGTTTCGTTATGAAAAGTAGCTGTCATTTTTTTGTTACCGAGGTCTTTTTCTGCTAATACAAATGTAGTATTGAAATTCCGATTGAGCACACTAATAATATTTTGTAATGTTTCGTCCTTAAAATGCATACGCTTCCTGTACCATACCAATTCATTGCCTGGAACATGCTTCGATTTTACAAGGTTTTGAGCCACACTTGTAATCATTTCGCCGGCTACAACCAGCTGACTTGCCGAAGGATTATTTTTAGGAGTAACTTTTACTCTTCCTTTGTCAACAAAAAGCTCAAAGCCATGTCCATTTTTAGTTTTTACATTAAATGATGTGCCCAGTACTTCAATAAAAGCTTCATCTGTTTCAATTATAAAGGGTTTATCCTTATCAGGCGTAATATCGAAAAAGGCTTCCCCTTTAAGTTCAACACTGCGGGTTTCGGATTGAAATTCATCAGGAAACGAGAACAACGAATTCTGGGCAATATAAATTACTGAACCATCGGCAAGGGTTTTAACAAGTGTATTTGCCTCATTAACAGTATTTACCTGGACCAAATCAATAGCCGGCTTTGGCTTCGAATTCAAATAGATTACAGCACTAATACCCGCGAGTATCAGAATTACCGCTGCAGCTTTTATCATATTTGCGACCAACCTGCTTTTTGAAGCAACTGCATGTTCCGGAATCAGATTTTCGTTCCGAAGCCGGTGGTGAAGTTTATCCCAGGCTTGGCGGGTATCCGGTTTTGCGGGGTTATTAAACTCTTTCATTGCCGACCATTGTTTTTTCATTTTTTCAACCATTAATTTATTCTCCTCCGAAACAGAAATTTCCTTTTCAAAAGCGCTCAGTTCCGCTTCACTCATTTCGCCGCTCAGGAAGCGGGCAAGAGTTTCGGAGTACTGCTTACTATCTCTGTTGGCTGTCATAACTTACTTTTATTTTTCCATTGGTGATGGATACTTATTTTTCTTGCTTTAATGCTGTCATTTATCCTGCATGATCATTGGTAAATTCTTTCAATGACTTTCGGAAAATCTGCAACGCTTTTCCCATATCTGCCTCTACCGTTTTCACTGAAATAGACAAGGTTTCGGCAATTTCGCGGTATTTTTTCCCTTCGAACCTGTTCATCCTGAATATACGCGAACAACGTTCGGGCATGTTACGCAAAGTTGCATTTATCACTTTCCCAAGGTCGCGGAGTTCAGCATCATTTTGCATACTTGCCGGAACCATTTCCTGAAAACCAGTAATCACCTGTTGAGCGTAGTTTTTACGTATGGCCAGGTGCTCGAGGTAATGCAGTGCATTGTTGCGGATTGAGTGGTAGAGATATGCGTTTAATGAAAGCTTTGGACTAAACGTCTCCCTGTTTTTCCAAAACTGGTAAAAAAACTCCTGAACTATGTCCTCAGCGGTGTCCATATCTTTAAGTATTTTATCAGCATGATGGCACAATGGTTCATAATACTTCGTAAAAAGCCGTTCAAATTCCCTGATGTCGCCACCTTGTATTTTCTTCTGTATGTAAAAATCGGTCAGGTTCATTGGGGATGCAGGGATGTGGGGATGTGGGAATGTGGGAATTTGAAAATTTGAAGTGCCAGAGGTTTTGGTATTTTGAGTTTGGTATTTGGATTTTGGTATTTGGGATTTGGTCCATTGCAGAGACGCAAGCATTGCAGAGACGCAAGCATTGCAGAGACGCTAGCATTGCGTCTTTACGATAATCCCTATA
>CAZBZA010000023.1:0-15435 GCA_964495865.1 uncultured Lentimicrobiaceae bacterium | reverse complement strand
AGAGACGCAAGCATTGCAGAGACGCTAGCATTGCGTCTTTACGATAATCCCTATAATGTCAGTCTTTCATGTTTTTAGACAGTTTTCTGATAGCACTTTCAATGGAGTCTTCCGGTTCGATGATGTTGTACTCGCCCCAGAAATCGACATCAGTAAAATCCTGAACTTTTTCGGCGAAAACCATATTCGACTTGAAAAGTTCCTGGTTGGCAAATTTAACCACATTATCTTCCCGCCTGTCGGTAATAGCTACCTCTGACATTACGCTGTAGTAATTTTTAAACAGTCGTTTTTTCCAGTCGCAACGGAATTTCAGATCAACGCGAACATAATTGAGGTAATATTTCCCGTTTTGTTCTTTGTAATTAACAAGGTAACTGGTTGAAGTTGGTAAAAATATCAATCCCATAGGTTTTTTCTGCACAAAAACGCGGGCTGCTTTTGCTTCATCGTTGAGGTCGAGGCTAAATTCGGCGCGGCTTATAGCCATATTATCCTGCGATATATACAATTTGCCATAATAAAGAGGCTCTTCCCTTATAACGTTCGGCGAGAAACTTATTACCCAATTGAGTTTATTATCAATGTTAACCATCGACCCAAATTCAAAAGCATAATTATCAAGATTATCGAGGGCAATGCTTAAATCGGTATTTTTAACAATATCGAGCAGCATCGAAACATTTGGTCCGCCCTGCAACTGAACCATCAGTGTATCGGCTTTTTTTACATTGGAACCTTTACGGCCTTTGTAAATTTTCACCTGGTCGTCCTGCATGGTCGAATAAGGCGCTTTATAAATATCGACAACAGCTTCGGAAATTGAAAGGTAATCGCGGCGTTGCTTTATTGTTTCACGATAAAAACCTGTCATCATATTAGGCGTTTCGCTGTAATTCTGCTTTATGCTCCTAAGGGCCATTTCTACAATTCCGCGTGCATCTTTAGGCACAACCGATATTTCCTTCAGCATAATAAGTTGCGATTCGAGATAAAATGTTTTATTTTTCCCTAACGACTCGCTAACCTTAAAAGTTGAGGTTGCATAACTTAGGTGCGATACTTCAAAATATTCAGCATCGATCAATTTACTTATTTTCAGTATAAACTCGCCATCGGAATTTGATACCGTACCAATACCGGTATTGGGAACAGTTATGGTAGCATAAATAATTTTTTCGCCGGTTTTGGCATCTTTAAGCTGGCCGGTGATGGTTACAAACGAGTCGCTGGTATTTTGCGAATATGCTGCACCATAGCTTGACATAAATATGATCAGGATGCCGATTCGGAATAGGATCTGGATTGAAGTTTTCATGGCAATTGATTTTTAAGTGTTAAAGTTAATGCTTGTTTACATCTATAAGATACTTCAGAATGAAAATACCCTATGATTTTTATGATTTTTTTTTGCCATTCCTGATAAATGCCACAACAGGAGCTTAAAATATATCTCACATGAGATTTCAGAATGCGCTAAAACAAAACCCTGCTGCGGTTCGTTTATATATACAAATTATAAACGATGAGCACATTCTACACATTTACTCTTTTTCTTCACTCCTGGAACCGTTGGCTTATACTAATAGCCGGCATTTGGATTCTTTTCATGGCCATTAAAGGCGTATCGGGCAAGGCCGATTATACCGCATCGCAGCGAAAATGGTCGCTGGTTTTCATCAGCAGCCTTCACTTTCAGCTACTTATCGGGTTATTGCTGTATTTTGTTCTGAGCCCGATTACGTTGACTGCTCTGGGCGATTTCGGCGCTGCAATGAAAGATTCAACACTCAGGTACTGGGCTGTTGAACATGCATTTGTTAATATTTTAGCAATAGCCGCAGCCCAAACCGGAAGCATACTTGTTAAACGGTCGGCTAACCAGGCAGGAAAGCAAAAACGCACCCTCATCTGGACAGGTATAGCCATGTTACTAATACTGGTTATGATACCATTGGGGATTTTAGGTCCGGAAAGGCCCTGGTTCAGGTTCTGAAAACACTGCCATGTAATGCAACGAATCTGTTTTAAAATAAAAAAAGCCACTGCAAATAATTGCAGTGGCTTTTTTTATTTTTTCTTCTGATGTCTTAAATGATTGACAATCAGTAAATTTGATTATTACATTTCTTTCGATGCATTAAGTTTGATAACAAGTGCAATTTCGTCATTAATAAAATCGTCTTTCAGATCTTCAAAAAATTTCTTCGATTTAAACTTGATATCATAGGCAGCCCTGTCAATTGTAAACTCAGGAGTGGTGCTGTTAATTTTATCGCCATCAAGTACTACATCAGCCATAAACCCTACACTTTTGGTAATACCTTTAATGGTTAAATTACCGGTTAACTCATACGAATTAGCGCTTGAATTTGAACGCACTATCTGTGTTATAACAAATTTAGCTTCCTGATGGTTGGCAACATCAAAGAAATCGGGCGAATTCAAATGTCCTGTTAATTTCCCATTGTATTCGGGATCTTCGATATCAAGCACCTTGAGGCTTTGCATATCAATTATGAACTCACCACCTACCGGAGTGTTTTCTTTTATGAACAACGCTCCCGATTTTAATGCAAGGGTTCCGTTATGCTGACCGGTTGGTTTAAAACCTTTCCATTCAACCAGGCTCGAAGTAATATCAACATTATATTTTTCTGCGCCTTCGGTATTTGCAATAATGGTATCGGCTTCGCTGATTGAGGCCTTTTTACCTTCAGGTCCGGCACACGAAAACATCATAGCCAGACCAATAATTCCTGAATAAATAAGTGTTCTTTTCATTTATATAAGTTTTAGATTAAGCAATTAAACCATTATCTGTTTAATAATGTTCAATTACGATTAAACAAAATCATGCTTAATTATCAACTTGTGCACAAAATATCCATACAGCTTCAGTATCGTCAAATTATATATATCTTTACCCTCAATAGGCAAAAACACCCATTGCAATGATTAAGCTGTTTTGCAGGAACTGTTATTTGTCAAATTCAAAATATGCGTATAACAACTGAAAAAATCATCAGGTTGATGTCTGAGAAATTCGATACAGATGTTTCAGTATTTTCCACCAGATTTCTTGAAACTGCCATTAAAAACAGGATGAATTTATCCGCAACAAATGCGCTGCCCGATTACGTGCAAAAATTAACCTATGACCTGTCAGAACCGGAAATGCTTATAAATTCCCTTTCTAATTCATATAGTACCTTTTTTCGTAACCCGCTAACATTTGCTTTGTTACACCAGGTTATACTTCCAAAAATTGTAAGCGAAAAAGCAAAAAACAATGAGTCCGAAATCAGGATATGGTCGGCAGGATGTGCTGCTGGTCAGGAACCTTATTCAATTGCCATTCTGATTGATGATTTGCTCAATAATAATCCTATTGCTATCAGACACCAGATTTTTGCCACGGATAACTCAGCTTCGGAACTTTTAAAAGCCGAAAGAGGCAATTACGATTACGAAGCCGTAAAAACCATTCCTCTTAATTTTATTAAAAACTATTTTTCAAAAACAGAAAACACTTATACCATCCTGGAAAAAATAAAGTCGAAGGTTGAGTTTTCCGCTTATGATTTGCTCAACAATGTTTCATCAGCTCCTCCTGCCAGTATATACGGCGATTTCGACCTGGTAATGTGCAGTAACGTTCTGTTTTATTACAAGCCGGAAGTACAAAAAGCGATTATAGAAAAATTCAGGAAAACGATCCGTAAAGGAGGCATCTTTGTTACCGGCGAAGCCGAAACAAGTATTCTTAATTCAGCAGGGGGATTTCGGAATTTGATTCCACCGGCTCCCATTTACATCAAAAGATGAATTTAGCAGGCCTCGATAAGAATCGAAAAAACATTAATAAGGCTATCTCAATACCAAACTAAAAAAAAAGTTCACCAATGAACATACGAAACACCACCATGGGTTTCCGCTTAGCAGCTGGATTTAGCATTATAATCCTGTTTTTTATGCTATTGGGAACAGTAGCTTACAGGCAATCTGAAAGGTTATGGCAACTTACCGATGACCTATATACACACCCTTTGCAAGTTTCGGGCGCTACCCGCGACATAAAGGCAGATATCAATTTAATACATTTACACCTGAAAGATATCGCAGTAGACCCAAATCTCACCGAATACGAATTTGAAGAGAACGTAAGCCAGATAAGGGCTCTGGAAGCTGCTATCTATAAGTCATTTAAAGTTGTTGATGATAGATATCTCGGACCTAAAACTGATTTGATAAATGCATACAATTTGTTTAAAATCTGGAAACCCATGCGCGATAAAGTTATTAAACTGCGTAAAACAGGTAACCAGCCAGCCGCTTATTTGGCTTATAAAACAGAAAATGTTGATTTCCGCGAAAAAATGTTCGATCAGATACAGGTAATGATTGATTTTGCAACAGCTAAATCGAATGATTTTTTTATGTCGGCTGAAAAAGAAAAGAAACAGATGCTTGCATTACTAAGGTTCTCGCTTCTGATTCTTTTACTGCTTTCCGTGTTAATCACCTATATCTTTTACAAGAGTATCCGCACACCATTAGTAACATTAACGCGCATTACGGATGAATACCGGCAGGGAAATTTCAGTTTAAGGAGTTCTTATCATTCAACAAATGAAGTTGGCAAGCTGGCAGATGCTTTTAATAATTTGGCCGAATCCGTTCAACAGGAACTAACATTGAAAGGAAATTCAGCTTCCATAGCACAGCATTTAATCATCGAAAATGAGTTAGTACCATTTTGCAGGGAACTGCTCCGTTCGCTGCATGCCTCTGCAAATGCACAAGTTACTGCTATCTTTTTCCCGGATGAATCAAAAACACATTTCGATCATTTCGAATCCATTGGATTAAATATCGGCAACTGCAAATCCTTTTCTGCTACTACCCGCGAAGGTGAATTTGGCGCAGTGCTTACCCGTAAAGAAATGGTAAGGATTACAGATATTCCTGATGATTCAGTTTTTTGTTTCCCAACTGTTACAGGCACATTTAAACCCCGCGAAATTATCACCATTCCGATAGTAAAGGATAACACTATTTTAGCAATTATTTCACTGGCTAGCATATACGGGTTTTCGCCGGAATCAGTTAAACTTCTTAACGAAATACAACTCTTGGTAACCGCCCGCTTGCAGGGCGTATTGGCTTATCAGGAAATTACCGATATTTCTTTAAAACTGGATCAGCAAAACCGTGACCTTGAGAAAAAATCGAAGGAATTAGCCATGCAGTCCGACGAATTAAAAGAGTATAATATCGAGCTCGAAATGCAGAAAAAGCAGGTTGAAGAAGCCAATCAGTTTAAAAGTGCATTTTTATCAAACATGAGCCACGAATTGCGTACACCCTTAAATTCGGTAATTGCCCTTTCGGGCGTATTATGCCGCAAGCTCAATGGTACAATACCAGATGAAGAATATAACTACCTGGGGATCATCGAAAAAAACGGAAAACAGTTGTTGTACCTGATTAATGACATACTCGATCTTTCGCGAATTGAAAGCGGAAAAGAAGAAATAAACATTTCCATGTTTAACATTTTCAACCTCGTGCAATCCATTGTTGAGTCACTTCAACCCATTGCAGATGAAAAAGGTATACGGATTATTAATAACATTGAAAATAATTTACCTGAGATTAAGAATGACAGCGACAAAATCCATCATATTATTCAGAATATCATTAGCAATGCTGTTAAGTTTACCGAAGAAGGATCAGTAGAAATTACAGCCAACAGGATTGATGGCGAAATACATGTTAGCGTTGCCGATTCAGGAATAGGGATCGATGCTGATTACCTGCCTCTCATTTTTGACGAATTCAGGCAGGTCGACGAAAAAGCTACACGAAAATACGGAGGAACAGGCCTGGGGCTTGCCATTGCTAAAAAATATGCTTTGATGCTCGAAGGAAATATCGACGTTACGAGTAAAGTTGGAACTGGCTCGGTTTTCATTGTAAAATTACCTGTTGTTAAAGAAGGCGCAATGGAAAAGCACAACATTCAGGAAACAGCCTACAACCGCGGTAAATATTTGCATAATAACAGTGAACCAAATAAAGGGAATGGAAAAACTATTCTGTTGGTTGAGGATAGCGAACCTCAAATCGTTCAAATGTCGTACATCCTGAACCTGAGCGGATATAACGTTCGTATTGCCCACAATGGGAAAGAAGCTCTTGAATCCATAAAAATTACAACTCCCGACGCCATGATCCTCGATTTAATGATGCCTGAGGTTGATGGTTTTGAGGTACTCGACTCAATCAGAAGTCAAAAGGAAACCAGTCAGATTCCTGTCCTCATCCTTACAGCAAAACACATTACCCAAAATGAATTGTTTTTCCTCAAAGGGAACCATATACACCAGATTATTTATAAAGGAGTTGTAAACAGGAACGAACTTCTGGCCCATGTTCATGCAATGGCATTTCCACAAGCCCTTGTAACACCAATCCCGGTTAAAAAAACCTTGTCGCAACCAGAAAAGGCTGTTATACTTGTAATTGAGGACAACCCCGATAACCTGGAAACGGTTAAAGCCCTCCTTGCCGACAAATATGAAATAGCCGAAGCAACCAATGCAACCGAAGGTATTAATAAAGCCCGTAACCTGTCTCCCGATCTGATCCTGCTCGATATTTCGCTTCCGGGCATGGATGGATACGCTGTATTTGATATTATCCGCAAGGACGAACTCTTGCGACAGATACCCTTAGTAGCACTTACAGCCCGCGCAATGAAAGGCGACCGTGAAGAATTACTCTCTTATGGTTTTGATGGATACATTTCGAAACCAATAGATAGCAAACTGATGGAAGAAACTATTAATTTATTACTCGATGAAAAATAAGTCTGTTAGTATTCTTGCTATTGATGACAACCAGGATAATATACTGGTTCTTAAAGTATTAGTAACTGAGGCATTTCCCCAGTCAACGTTTTATTCTGCACTTTCGGGTAAAAAAGGGATTGAGCTTTGCAAACAGTGCATGCCTGATGTAATTCTACTCGATATTGCAATGCCGGGAATGGATGGCTACGAAGTATGTACAATACTTAAGGCGGACGTACATCTTCGGCATATTCCTATTGTTATGGTAACATCTACAACTGTTACCGGGAAAAACCGGATTCTGGCAATGGAAGCCGGTGCAGACGCTTTTTTGGCCAAGCCGGTTGACGAATCGGAATTAACAGCCCAGATAAGGGCAATGCTGCGCATAAAGGAAGCTGAGGATCATAAAATATCAGAAAAAGAGAGTCTCGAAATACTTGTGCAGGAACGCACAATTGAACTCCAGCTCGAACTCGCAGAACGTAAAAAAGCAGAAGAAGCCTTACAAAACTCCTTGGTTAATCTCGAAAAAAGCAGAATAAGTGAGCTTAATCTGCTTTCGGAACTGAGAAATGAAATTGCTGAACGAAAAAAAGCAGAAGAAAAGGTTCTCAATCACCTGTCAGAACAAAAGGTTATTTCAGAAGTTGCCCGTACATTGGTAAGTATTAAAACAATTGATGGTGTTTATGAGTATATCGGTGAACGGATACATGAGGTAACAAATAATGCATATGTACTTGTTGTTAAAGCAAATATCGACAATCAAACTATAAGTATCAGCCACTCCTTCGGACTTCAAAAGCTGATTGGAAAAATAAAACGAACCATCGGATTTGATGTACTTAGCCTTAAAGTATCATTAGCAAACCTCAATCCTGAACAACAGAATCTATATAAGTCGAGGGAGTTAGCACACATAACACAAGATCCTTTATATACATTATCGGCACACTCAGTTGATGCAATGATATGTAAAGCTATTGAAAAGCTGGTTGGAATAACGTCATTATATTCCATTGGATTTATTTGGGAAGACCAACTTTTCGGAGGCATCGCTATAATATGCAAAAATAACGCAATTATCAAACAACACAAACTGGTTGAAACTATTACAAACTTAGGTTCAATAGCCTTACAAAGGTTAAAAGCAGAAGAACATCTTCAAAAAGAACACGCTAACCTGAATGCAATACTCACGTCCTCACCGGTAAGCATGCTTGTAATTGATGAGAATGCACAAATTGTAAAAGCCAATTCTGCTGCATCCCGAATGTTCGACATCGACCTTCATGAAATCGAAAAACAAAAGTGCGGGGAGTTTCTCGGATGCGTTAACAGGCTCGAAAACGATAAAGGATGCGGATATTCTTCAAATTGTGCTGCTTGCAACATAATGAATTCAGTTGAAAAAGCGCTGAAGCAGCAGCTGAAATCAAGTGATCAGGAATCGGAAATCATACGCAAAACATCAAAAGGTCCCAAGCGGCTATGGATTCAGTTCAGTATTGAGCCGCTGATGCTGAATAACAAAAAACACCTGATCCTCGCTTTACAGGACAATACTCAACGTAAGAAGGCTGACGAAGAAAGACTAAAAACCGAAAAGCGCTACCGCTCGCTTATTGAGCATGCTCCGGATGGCATTGTGTTGATTGATGTGAGCGGGGAAATTAAATTTGCGAGCAATTCAGCACTCCGGCTGTTTGGCTATAATGAACCCGAAATTAGTAACCTAAATCCTGTTGGACTTACACATCCGGACGACCAGCAATTGGTATTAGCAGCATTAAATGATCTTATTGCCAATCCATTAAGAGTTCATAACCTCGAATATCGTTTTAAACATGCTGACGGATCCTGGCACTGGATACAAAGCACTTTCAGTAACCTTTTAGCTGATAAAAGTGTTGAAGCAATTGTAATTAATTTCCGCGATATAACTGAAAGTGTAATTGCAGCTGAAGCTCTTAAACAAAGTGAACAAAAGTATCGGCTACTTGCCGATAATGTATCGGATGTTATATGGACGATGGACAATGAATTTAAATTTACGTTTATAAGTCCATCCATTTATCAGTTGCGGGGGCTGAAACAGGCTGATGCCATGACTGAAGATTATGAACTGTCAATGCCGCCGGCTTCCCTGCAGACAATACAAGACTGCATATCTAATGCAATGAAGATCAAAGCTTCAGGTAAAAATCCTGAACCTGAAATTTTAGAAGTACAACAATACCATAAAGATGGATCGCTGTTATGGGTCGAAATCTCTATACATATTATCTATAATAATGAAGGTATTTGGAAGGGCGTTATCGGTGTTTCCCGAGATGTTACCAAACGCAAACAAGCTGAAGATGAGCTCAAAGAATCGAGGCAACAACTTCTCGACATTATAGATTTTCTGCCCGATGCCACTTTTGTGATCGATAACGAACGAAAAGTAATAGCATGGAACAAAGCTATCGAGGAAATGACCGGAGTAAGTAAAACTGATATGATCGGAAAGGGCAACCATGCATATTCCATACCTTTTTACGGAAAAAGGCAGCGGCTTCTCCTCGACCTGATTGATACCGACGATAGCGTACTTAAAGCAAGGTATAGTAATTTTTACAGGAAAGGTAATTCCATTTCAGCCGAAATTTTCGCGCCCGAATTATGCGAAGGTAAGGGTGCATTTTTATCAAATATAAGCGCTCCGCTATTAAACAGTAATGGCGACAGATTGGGGTATATTGAGTCAATCCGCGATATTACTGAAAGCCGTAAAGCCATTCAGGCCTTAAAGGAAAGCGAAGAAAAATACCGAAGCATGGTCGATTTGCTTCCCGATGCTGTTATAATTCATTCGGAAGGTAAAATACTATTTGCAAATTCTGCTGCCCTCAAAATGGTGGGAATAAAATCATTGAAACATTTAACCACCAATACTATCCTTGATTTTGTACATCCTGATTCACTTAATTTTGCCCGAAAAAGAATTAATCAGATTTTATTAACGGGAAAACCTTCGGGGTTTGCTGAAGAAAAAATTATCACTACCGATAATCAAACCATTGAAGTTGAGGTAATTGGAATCCCAGTCACCTATTTAGGAAAACCTGCCATACAAACTATTGCAAGGGATATAACCTTACGCAAAAAAGCAGAGCAGGAAATAAAGCTCAGGGACGAATTACTGCATCTTACCGGCGATATGGCCAAAGTGGGCGGATGGGAATTTGACGCCGCAACCAAATTGGGTACCTGGTCCAAAGAAGTTGCCAGAATACATGATCTTGATACAGATGCAATAACAAACTTTGAAACAGGAATAAGTTTTTATAAAAACGAATCAAGGATAAAAATTGCGGAAGCCATACAAACGGCAATTGATCACGGAATACCTTATGACCTTGAACTTGAAATGACCAGTGCCAAAGGCATAACAAAATGGGTCCGCACTATGGGTGTTCCGGTAATGGAAGGGAATAAAATAATTAAAGTAAGAGGGATCTATCAGGATATCACAAGCAGAAAAGAAGCCGAACTGGTGCTGGAAAATGAACGGTTGCGATTGCGTACGTTAATTAAAACCATTCCCGATTTAATATGGCTTAAAGACCCTGATGGCAAATTTCTTTTGTGTAATCCGATATTCGAGAGTTTTATCGGTGCTTCGGAATCTGAATTAATAGGAAAAACTGATTTTGATTTCGAAAGCCCTGAATTAGCCGAAACTTCAAAACAGCGCGATATAAAACTGATATTGCACAATAATCCTGTTATTTACGAAGAATGGGTAACCCGAAAATCGGATGAACAAAAATACCTGGTGGAAACCATTAAAACACCCATGCTTGATACCGAAGGAAAACTAATTGGTATACTAGGTGTTGGAAGGGATATTACGCAATATTACAAATCGCAGGAATCGCTTCGCGAGCGCGAGGAAATATACTCAACTATCGTTAATCAAGCCTACGATGCCATTGTACTTGTTGATATTGAAACAGGAGAATTTTTAGAGTTTAACGAAGCTGCATGCAGCAGACTTGGTTACACACGCGAAGAATTCGAAAAACTTACCCTTAAAGATATTGAATTATCAATTAAACCTGAAAAACTGAAACAAACCCTCCTTGATCTGCAACTTGAAATATCAGCCGTTTTTGAAACAAAACACCGCTCCAAATCGGGCGAAACAAGGGATATGCGAATAAGTTCGCGTGTAATAACTATTCGTGGTATCGATTACCTGTCGACAATATGGACCGATATCACTGAGAAGAATAAGAGCGAAGCATTGTTAAGGGAGAAAGACCTCATCTTCCAATCGCTTCTCGAATACAGTCCGGTACATTTGTTTTTTAAGGATCATGAATCAAAAGCTATACACCTAAGCCGAAATTATGAGTTGTTGTTGGGTAAATCCCTCAACGAAATTATCGGGAAAGATGCTCATGAGATATTCCCGGCTGACTATGCCGATGAGTTAATTGCAGGCGAAAAACAAATGTTCATTGATGGCAAATTAATTGAATATAATGAAACACTGAACGGCAGGTTTTATACTACAATAAAATTCCCGATTTTCAGGGATGACGCTCTTCCAATGCTTGCAGGATTTACAATTGACATTACTGAGCGCAAACTAGCCGAAGAGGCATTGAAAGAAAACGAAGAAAAACTCCTTACCCTCATTAATTCGTCGCCTGATATTATTTGTTTTAAAAATGCAGAAAACAGATGGATACAAGCTAACGAAAGTATTCTGGAACTTTATCAGCTTCAGAATGTCGATTATTTCGATAAAACTGAAATTGAACTGGCCGCTTTTACTTCCGAAATTTTTAAAGAGGCATTTGATAACTGCAGTGTTACTGACGAAATAGCCTGGGCCAATGAAACAGGAACCAGGACCGAAGAAATAATTCCTGACATTAATGGTTCATTGCATGTTTACGATATAATAAAACGTCCGCTTTACTATGCTGATAAAAAGAGAAAAGGACTGGTAGTTTTTGGAAGGGAAATCACTGAACGGAAGATGGCTGAAGAAGCTTTGCGTGAGCGCGAATCGCTATTGAGAACCTTTATTGATCATGCTCCTTTCGAGATTTGGGCCCGTGATAAAAATGGTGTTGGAACTATTGAAAACAAACTTTTAGTTGACCATTTCGGATCAATTCTGGGCAAAAAACCCGAAAACACTGATCAATCCGAAGAAATTGTCGGACTTTGGAATTCGAATAACCAACGTGCCATGAATGGGGAAATTCTGAATCTTGAATGCGTTTACGAAATAAAAGGAGTTCCCCGAAATTTCCAGCAAATCCTCGCCCCTATTTACATTGATGGAAGCGTTGAAGGAATCGCAGGGTTTAACATTGATATTACTGACCGCAAACAAGCTGAAGTCGAAATTTATAAGCTTAATACCGAACTCGAACAACGTGTTCAGCAGCGCACCCGTCAGCTGGAGCAAGCCAATAAAGAACTGGAAGCATTCAGTTATTCAGTATCGCACGATTTGCGGGCACCTTTGCGGGGAATCGACGGTTGGAGCCTCGCTCTTCTCGAAGATTATTATGAGCAGCTCGATGAACAGGGGCGTGTTTTTCTCGACCGGGTTCGCAGCGAGGCTCAGCGCATGGGACATCTGATCGATGATTTGCTGAAACTTTCGCGTGTAAGCAGGTTCGAAATGAAACAGGTTGATGTAAATTTAAGTGAACTTGCTCATACTATTACAAACCGGTTAGTTGAAACAAATGTTAACCGCAAGATTAATATCAGAATTGAGCAAGACATGATAGCGGTTTGTGATCCGGCAATGGTCGAAATCGTGCTAACCAATCTATTTGATAACGCTTGCAAATTCAGCGGATTGGAGCCCGAAAGTTATATTGAATTCGGCAAATTGGAAACGGATGAAATGATAATTTTTTATGTCCGCGACAATGGGGTTGGCTTCGATATGGAAAATGCACGAAACTTATTTGGTGCTTTCCAGCGCATGCATAAACAAAATGAATTTCAGGGCTCAGGAATTGGCCTGGCTACCGTACAGCGCATTATTCACCGGCATGGAGGTCGCATCTGGGCCGAATCAAGGGCTGGAGAAGGTGCAGTATTTTACTTTACACTTTTGTAAGGTAAGATTCGGATATGCTTCATTGTCAAAGCTATATCTTTTCGATTAATATTAACTGCATAAAATAATTTAAATGCAGTGCCGGGACCAATTCCGGCACTGCATTTTTTTTTGTGTCAAAACGCTTTTATGAGGTTAGGCAATATTAGCTTTTCTTTTCTTTTTGGTCATCTGAAGAGCTTTCTTTTGAATTTTCATTCTCAGCGCCTTTTAAAAAGGAAGGAAGGTTTAGTCCGGCCATATTAAAAAGGTCGTTTAGTGGCGGAACTGTTTTCATCATTCCTGCTACGAAATTTGCTGTTGAGCCATTACCGTTTTCCGAATTCCCTGAATCCCAAACGGTTATTTTATCGATCTTAATGTTTTTAACAGCCTCAACCTGAGTTTTAACGAGTTCCGGAAGTTTTTCAATCAATAACAACTGGAAAGCTTTAGTTGGATCGCCACCGGCAGCTGCCACAACTTCTTTATATCCTTCGGCTTGTTTGGTTAATATTTCGAAAAGGCCCTTAGCTTCAGCTTCCATTTTAGCAAAAATAGCATCTGCCTCACCTTTTGCATTTTCTCTAATTCTTTCAGCATCTGCCTGAGCTTCAATAATTGCTCGTTGTTTTGCTATTTCGGCAGGTATTACAATATTTGCTATTTGTGTTGAACGCTCCCTGGCGGCACGAGCTGCTTCTGCTTTTTGCTCAGCAACATATGATTCTTCCAGCGCTTTGGCTTCCTGAACCTTTTCAGAAGCTAATGCAATCCGTAATGATTCAGCCTCTTTTTCCCTTCGGAGTGCATCCGATTGGGCTATTGCAATTTTGGCTTCATTTTCGCCCTGAATTGCAACGGCATTGGCTTCTGATGTTTTTACCCTTGTATCTCTTGCTGCTTCGGCCTTCCCGATTGACTCATCTTTTGCAGCTACGGCAATGCTTATTTCGCGGTCCTTTTGTGTGATTGCAATTTTCACATCCCGGTCTCTGTGTGTTTCGGCAATTTGGGTATCTTTTTCCCTGTCAGCCAGAGCCTTACCCGTTTCACCAATCTTTTCCTGTTCAGCAACACTGATTTTGGCCTCATTTATTGCTTTTGCAGCCGCTTCCTTGCCTAACGCTTCGATGTAACCAGATTCATCTTTAATATCTGTAACATTTACGTTTATAAGTTTCAAACCGATTTTCTTTAATTCGCTGTCAACATTCTTCGAAATATTATCCAGAAATTTATCACGGTCCGAATTTATTTCTTCAATAGTCATGGTAGCAATTACTAATCGCAACTGGCCAAACAGAATATCTTTTGCCAATTCCTGAATTTGTTCAGCCGATAATCCCAGCAACCTCTCGGCAGCGGTGTTCATGCTGTCCGATTCGGTTGAAATAGCAATAGTAAACCTACATGGTACATCAACCCTGATATTCTGACGGCTTAAAGCGTTGGTTAAATTTGCTTCAATTGATAATGGTTTTAAATCGAGAAATGCATAACCCTGAATCACAGGCCATATAAACGCTCCTCCTCCATGAACACACCTTGCCGATGTGCCTCCGGTACGTCCGTATATTACTAAAATTTTATCCGAAGGGCATCGTTTATACCTGGATACCAACGCAGAAATAGTTACAAAAGCTACTACAACAGCTACTACAATGATCAATAATGGGGTCATAATCAGTTATTTATTTAAATTGTTTCGACAACAAGAATATCTCCGTTTTCAATTTTAACTACTTTCACCAATGCTCCGGAAGGAATCCTCTCGTATTCGGTTATTGCGGCTAATTCGTGGAAGGCTCCGTTAACACTAATCATTATTTTACCTTGCCCTGATTTATGCTCGGGAATGGTAAGATAAACTTCAGCCGATTTATTAAGTGTATTTGCTATTTGGAACGAATTATCTTCGGCAAGTTTCTGAACCTGTTTAATTATAAGGAAGAAAAAGTAAATAAAAAGTAAACCGACAGACAGTGATAAAAGGATCAGTAACAGCGTATTGGGAATGATGTAAAAAAACGAAATTCCGGTCCAGCTGAAACCCATCAGAAAATTGATCAGGTTACGAAGCGAAAAAAGCTGAAAAGGAGCTTCAGCTCCATTCAGATTGCTGTCAAAATCGGCATCAATGCCGTCAGACGAATCAACTCCGATAAAAGTCATAACAGTTTGAATGACAAAAATCAGGCTTGCAGGGATAGCAATAAACCAGAAAGTCCGGAGTAAAGGTTCTAAATTTTCAATTATTTCCATATTATCTAAAATTATGAGGGCCAGATGAAATACTTTTTTAATATTATTTCAACCAAACAAAATAATGATTCTTAATGTCTTATCGGTTACTCCTATATGAACATTATCAAGTATTTCAATGGCTCGTAAATATACAAATTTCCTTAATCTATACTAAAATATTCAAGTTTTTACACAATTTTTATTCAT
>CAZBZA010000022.1:0-19024 GCA_964495865.1 uncultured Lentimicrobiaceae bacterium | reverse complement strand
ACCCTGGTAAAATTATCATGAAACTGAAATTCATGACAAAGGTTGCAAGTAACCAGGATAAAGGATAAGCACTTTAAAAAAGTAGGTAATTCGGAAATAGGTATCAGGTTTAAGAGTTTAACCTGTGTTTCGGGCTCAAAAGTGGCAATAAACTTATCTACATAATAAAGATAATTTTTACCATCCTGATTTAATTTTGGATACCAGGCTTCACACTGCTTTGTAGTTTGAAAGATGTTTTTAAGGTTCGTTTCCATAATTATTCAATTTCGGGTAAATCGTTTTTTAATTCGGGAAATTCGGGTGTAGCAGCTGGTGCAGTTGTTTGCTTTTGGCGAAACTCGAAATAAAATATATCCTTTGAGTTCCGGCGCTCTTCGCCTAATGGTATTTGATTTGCTTTGCAGTACATGCGTACCCATTTTGTAAACTTATGCTGTGTGAATTTTGCATTGTTAAAATCAGCGTTCAGAGTGCGGAATACTTCGTAAATCAGTTTTTTGTTAACAGGATCACCACTTTTAACCGTTAGTTCGTTTTCGGTGGTTACTCCCAGATTTGTAACGTTGTATTTGATTGTTTCACCTCGTTTGAACATATCATCCATGAAGTTTATAAACTCCCGGCTGCTATGATCCTGTAGCTTACGGACACGTAAATTAATTTCTTCCGCTTCCTTAATTCCTTCCGCCAGGTAAGTGCGAACACACTCTATCATAAAAAGATCAAACCTATTAAACTCTTCGGGTGTCCAGTCGTCGAAAAACCAGTGCCCAAACTCCTGGGATGGATCGAAATTAGAATTGTAATAATCGGATAACTCAAATTCTATTACCCGATCCTTAGCGCTTTCGCCTTCAACAATAAGCGTTTTATTTGTTGAGAAAACAATTTTTACGCTGATGGTAAAAGCGGATTGAAATAATTTGCGGACGCTCAAACCATCCGTAATGTCGTTGAATGAGCTTTCGATGTTGTAGTTGTTGTAAATGTCCTCAATGTGCAAAACACGCGTATCCAAATTACAATCGGCATGTTTATTTATGTTCTTGGGGTTGTAGTCGCGGCCATTGATGGAGACATAAACAGAAGAGCGTTTTACATCGGCATTAAGCATGTATCCAATTGCTTTGCACAAAATACCTTTGCCGGTTCGTCCGTTGGCTTCGCCATCCTCGCTAATGCGGCTGTCGGTTAGTATGGTGGCTTTTAGTTTGCCGCTGAACCAGGCATGTAAATTGTATCCTATAATTGTTTGCAGGCTCTTAAGGCGTTCGGGTTCCTTGCCGGTGATGTTGGTACAAAACTTTCCGAATACGCTTTCGGGATCAGCCGTAATAGTAAAGTTGCGGGGCAGGATCATATCTTTCCACACATAACCATCCAGCTGGCTGTAATCGTGCACGAGGTAACCGGCTTTACTAATCGAAATCCAGCAATTTTGATAAAAAAGAAACTTTTCGGCTTTGGTATCTTCCTTTATTAAAATATCCTTATCATCTTTCATGCGGTTGAATAAGGTTGGTTTGAAATAGTTTTCGAGGGCGTTGTATAGTTTTGCCTTTACTATTTCGCTGGTAATGGTAATGCACGAATCGCCGTTCGAGTGATCGTAATCCGGTAACTCTTCAACGTATTGCAGAAAAGTATCTGTTATAAATTTTTCGCTTACCTCTTCGATGGTATTTTTGTCGACACGTATGTATT
This sequence comes from uncultured Lentimicrobiaceae bacterium, assembly GCA_964495865.1. Lineage (GTDB taxonomy): Bacteria > Bacteroidota > Bacteroidia > Bacteroidales > UBA4417 > UBA4417. Next base: position 17,317 of record CAZBZA010000022.1, on the reverse strand, counting down.
TGCTTTCTATAAAATTAAGATCGTACCGGCGAAAACCTAACGATTTGAGTTTAGCAACAAACTTTACTTTGTTAATTACAATTTCTTTAAATGTTTTACCGTCCTTTTCGCGGTGAACGCTATAAAAATCGTGCAATAAATGTTTGTTTATTTTATCGGTGCTGGCAACAAAGCGGGGTTTATCCTTTATTTCGGGAAGTTTCATAAATGGTGGTTAAAAGAGGTTTGGGAAGTCAAGTTTTACCCTGGTAAGCGAATTAAAGCGGTCGAGTTCTTTGTCGCCGGTTCGGATGCGCAAATGTGGTTCGTATTCGTGTTGGCATTTTTTGTACCCTTCGCTAAAACCGGCCCCGAAACTGGCCTGTGTTTCCTGCTTGAATTCGATATACAGGTTCATTACAAACTCATGGTAATCGTTAAGCTGGTTTATAAGGTCGGTTTTAGCTTCAATGGCTTTCGGGTTGGCTTTTTCGCTGCTGGCATATTTAATCAAATCAGCTTGCATACTTGCAATGCGCCGGGCAAAAGCTTGCTGCATATCGTTGAATTGGATTTGATAGAACATTTTATCCGTTTTTAATTAAGTTATAAAGAGTGCGGAACTGGCTGTTATTGGTTTTTAGCTCGCTTGATCTCCTACAGCCGTTTATTGCTGTACCGTGGCATTTGCGCTTTAGCGCCTCGGCTATTTGCCTGTAATTGTACCCGGCATTGTATGCAATATCGCTTATGGCGTGGCGGGTAATTACAATTTCGTCCTTTCGGCTGGTTCCGGTTATTTCGCTGGCTGGTATGTTGGTGGCGAGTGATCCGCGTTCAATCAGTTCGTTAATAGTCATACGGGAAAATGTTTAAAGGTTCAACATAGGAGTAAATTTCTGATTCGGCTATCCAGCAAAAGCATAATTCATCATGGATATTAATTATTTCGGCCTGATGGTAAATGCCGTATGCTTTTACCGTTACGCTTTGCCCTGGCTTAAGCTGTGAGCGGAAGTGTTTGAGGTGTTTGGCTTCGCTGTAGTGCTTAATTGTAAAGTACAGTGGAAGCGTTAAAATAGCTGCTACGCTATAAATGATAAATAGTGGTTCCATGTGTTTAGTTTTTTAGAGTGGGAAACGTTCGGCTAGTATTTCGGCCTCAGGATCGCCAAGGCATATCGTTTGAATGTTCTGGTTACAGAGCCGTAAAATATTGGCTGTGTTAATTAGTTTTTCGGTGCGTTCGGCAAAATCGAGGCAAAGAGAAAGTAATGTAAAATCGTGCTGGCATTGTAGCATGAAAAATTGGTTAATATCAATCATATCGTTTGTTGTGTAAATGGTTTCTTCGCGCTCAAACCATTTCTTTACATCAGCTACCGGCTTGAAGCGGTTAACTGCGTAATGCGCTTTTTTGTATTTTTTTGGTATCATGATGGTTAGTTTTTATGTGATAAAAGAATTAAAATCAAGCCTAAAACAACTCCCAGAAGGATTATTATTATAGTTTCTATACTCATGGCCTTATTTATTAATAGTGCGGAATAACTCTAGCTGATTGGTTGTTTTGCGATACCGGGCGCGGCTGTACTGGCGGTCGAGCATTTCGAGTTCTTCCAGTTCGGCGTAGCGGTTATCGGTGCGTAGGTCTTCGCGTAGTTCGTCGAGGCGGTTTTTTGTTTTGGCTGAGCGGATAAGGAGGTTTTCCAGTTCGCGGTAACGGTCGAATAACAATTCGTCAATTACGCTATATACCCATAGTTCGAATGCAGGATTTAACCAGGCAGCAAATTTTAACGCTAGTATGCGGTGCATCCAGGTGCCTGTTTTTTGCGTTGAGGTAATTAAATCCTCTTCGGTTTCGATATTTAAATAGCGAGAATTCTCGCTTTTTAAACACTCAGAAATAAATTTTTGAGTTGTTTCATTACGTCTAAATGCCTCTACTTTACCATCAAAAATTTTAGCCATTTGCGTGGCGTTTACCATTACGTTGGCGTTGGTAATTTCGAAATCCACTTCGGTATTATTAAAAATAAAGCGTTGCGGAACGGTGGCAATGGTTTTTTCGCTTGTCATGATTGGTAAGTTTTAAAAATGGTTAGTACTTCGGTTTCCAGCTTATCAGGAAAACTGTTGGCTTTAATGTACCTGTCGATCGTGCGGGTACTTTTGTTGCAGGCCAGTGCAAGGCGGGCGTTTAGGTTTTTGTCCTTACGCGCTTTTTCGAGTAGTGTTAAATCAATTCTCATTTTTCGTTGTATATTTGTCAGACTTTAATTGTCGGGCAAATATATTGCGTTAAATCGGATAATCTTCCGTTTAAAAGCAATAAGTTATTAACAATACGCTGTTAATAAAATAAGATGGAAGAAATAAGCATTAAAATAGACAAGCTTCTGGTTGAAAAAAGGATTAAAAAGCAGGACTTTTTAAAAGATATAGGTGTTTCAACATCAGGTTATTACGACATGATAAAGAAAAATACTATGTCGATCCAGACATTAGAGAAAATATGCAAGGTATTGGATAAGCCTTTAAGCTATTTCTTATTTAATTCCGATCATAAGGATATTGTTCCGGTTGTTAATCCGGATGAGGCATCAATTAAAGAAGGATACATAAAGAGCTTAACCCGTCAGAATGAAGAGATGAGCCGTCAGATAACGGACTTAATAAAAATGCAGCTGATAAATGCGGAAACTATAAAGAATTTAACGAGTAAATAGCGGCCTGGTTGGATGGTTATTTGTGGGTAACTACATACTCCTTGCCATTAATGCGATATGTAGTTTTAATCTTACACGAGGTTTTTGTTACGGTATAATTGTAAAAATTCAACAAAACAACAATAGGAATAAAAATGATAAACATAACAGATTTGATAAATATGCCAATGCTGTATATTATTTTGTATGCGCTGGCGGCAACATTTATTATTGCGGTACTAATTTCAAAACTAAGAATCAAAAACAAAAAATATATACACTGGAAAAGAGAGAAAATAAACATTTTCAGCCTCAGAGAAATAGAATACGAACGAAATGACGATTGGTTGTTAAATGATTTGTTTTCGGAAAACCAACGCCTGGAGACGGAAGCTAAAATATTAAGGAAGGATAACACAAACTTGTCGATCATACTGGTATTGATTTTGGTTTTTACGCTGCTGGCTTCAAAGTTATCAAAACCGTTTAAGCACAAACAAAAGTAATACAAAATAAAAAAAAGTGGTTTAGGCGGGTGTATTTAGTTAATAATTGCTTGATATTAAATAAAATACCTACCAACCAAGCCAAGCACAATTGTACTTTGCCTGATAATATATAAGTATGTTAAGGGGTGTGTGTTAAATAAGTGAAAGTAAGGTAGCTGTAAGGCTTTACGCGGTTAGGTGTAAAGAATTGATCCATATAACACTAATAATTTCATAGTATTAATTATAGGACTTTTATATATAATATATATACTGGAAATCAAGCACTTAAATTTTCAAAAGTAAATTAACACATCAATGACACCAAGGCAATGAAAAAAATAAATATAAAAACCATTACGAAGGCTGATAAAACCAGCATAAGGACAAAGCAAAGGAAACATTCTGTTATGCTTAATTGGGGTGTAACTATTTATTTTACTGATATTAAAGAGGCAAAAGCTTTTTTAGTGAAAACCAATGAATTTTTAACCTTCAAATTATTCGAATTGAATGAAATATACATTGAAGCGTTTGGCCATTATCGCCGCTCCTGGTTCTACCTCGATTTAAGCCAGGATAGCGCCTGCCGGTCGGAAATATCGAATATTGAAAGTAATTTCCGGTTCTCAGTGGATCGGTCGCACTGGATCAACGGATCAGTGTATGTTTTTAAGTGGATTGAACAGATTGCAGGATCATTGGTGCATATGCTATCACAAATAAGGGATTTGCACCGTAAACGCGGAAATTGGGCTGAAATAAGAGTAATTTCAGCCATTGAAGCACGAATAAACTATTTGCTTAACCAGGTTAAGAAGTGGCCTGAAACTCTTTAGAATGTAGGATTATCGGGTAGGCTTTGTAATTCTTCACCCTTAAATACTTCGAAAACCCTTAAATCGGAAGGCGTTAATTCGTAAAGTTCAAATTGGTTTGAATTGTCGCGGGGCTTGTACTTTTTTATTAAAAGACGTTCTAATTTTTCGGCCTGCAGAGCGGTGCAAATGGTAACGCGCACAGTATAATTAAAGCGCTTCATTTTGTTCTCATACGTAACTACAGGCTGGCTGCGGTGGTTCCATTTCTCGAAGTGCCGGTACAATGTACGGTATAAATTAAATCCACTAAAACCAATGTAAACCAGTTTGCCTGATTCAAAAATCTGGTAAACTCCGGCTTTGTTCTTTGTGCCCGGAAACGTGGTTTTTCCGTTGGCTAAATATGGCGGGAAGGATTTATACTTTTTTATTTCTTTGCCTATCCTATTAAAATTACGGCTATGATTTTACGGAATGTTGTGGAGGCTTGCATTTCCTTTTTTAGTTTGCTTCTTGCTGCTTTTTCATTCTTAGCAATAACATTTTTTGCTATCAAGGCCCTGCCGGATGTGGTTTGGTAAACTACATCGTATCTGTTATCGGATGTTACATATTTTTTAGCCATTGTCTTTATTTTTTAATTTGTATGAACTTTGAGTATAAAATTTTATTATTCGGGTTCGCGCTCTGAATCGTCTGTACCAGATGGCGGCGGCTAAAAATCCATAACCAAGGGTTTAACCGGTCGCCTTTACTTATTACCTGGTAAATTGTATCAGTACTTGATATTTTTAAATTCATTGTATCCAGTATAATCCATCCTTCTACATTGTACCAGGGATCGGAATAATTAAAATATTTACCCTGGATAACAGAATCGTTTTTTCGGATGGTGCTATCATTTGACGGCACAGTTATTTCCTTGTTGGAGGTAATGGAAGTTTCGGAATAAGCCTCTACCCTTTTAGGATTAATTTTAAGATCAGATACTTTTTGCTTTACCTCCGGATGGATCCGGTACAGTTCTTTTTGTTTGTACTGGAGTACAGGCGTTTTTGCGGCTTCGTGTCCTGATTTGGTAAAATAATATGTAAGCTGGGCACGCATATTAACATCATTTTGGATAAGTCGCTGATTATCCATTTGCATTTCATAGGATATAAATAGCGCCTTCCCTGTTATCCACATCATGACAATGAGCGCCAATATCATGAGTCCGTATGTTTTTAAGCTTTTCATTTTACGCGTATTTTACATTCGACCCGGCGGCAAACATTTTTTTCAAGATCATCAATTCTTTTTTCAAGCTCTAAAACCCGTATCTGAAATTCCCTGCGGATGCTTTCGTTTGAAGCCTGCCAGAAATCTTCCATTTTACTATACGCGTCAACCTTTACCGTTTTTTTATTGTATTTGCTGGTAATGATTGTAAGCAATCCGCCGCCCAGGATAAAAGAAATAATAGTTTGTACCCAGTATTCCATGTTTTTAATGCTTTTAAGTAAATTTATAGCTTTCGCCTTCTTTTATTATTGTGGTTGTAATTGGCAAATCAGTTTTTTCAATTTGTTTGATGGTGTCAATCAAGCGTTTCGATCCTGTCCAGGTAACACGAAGTTTGTTATCAATTACAAGATCAATATCAAGCCTTTGTGTATTTGAGTTGCTAAATTTACTTTCTACAATCCTGAAATCATTTATTATTATTTCGCGGTTTAGCAGGTTGTAAAGTTTAATTTTTTCGCCTGTAAAAGATTGCTCCGGCTGTGTAATGTTTAAATCGCTAAATTTCTTCATCACATTTGTATGGTAACCTCCGGATCGCTTTGCAGGATGGCTAAATGTTCGGGAAGTATATAACCCAGATAAGCCTTCGCGGTTCCGTCCTCCTGTAGCTGCCATGGGACTTTCTTTTTCAGCATGTCGTTGGCTAAAGTTTCGTAGCGCCCGCCAGTGAGCAGGAGTACAACGGGCATTGTAATAATTATGCTTGACATTGCGGCGTAGTGATCATCAAAATCAGCCTTAGTAACAATAGCGCCGTTAATAATATTTTCGGCAATCCATTTGGCCATACTGCGCCAGTTTTGGAAATCAATATACTCATCAACCTTTTCGCCTTCTGAAAAAGCGTTCATAACTGCTAATTCGGCATCGAGGCTGTACATTTCGCGGATAATGGCAGTAATTATTTTACCGTAATCGGGAATGCCCGAAATTTCAACGGTATTATAGTTGTATGAAATTACGCCCTCCGTTTCAATTGCATCGAGGCAATAATTTACATGATAATTGCCATTGCCGAGATTAAGAATAATTTCAGGCTGACTGTTTGAGTTTGATCTCATGATCTAGTTTTTTAATTAAATTTCGTGAATTGCAGTGATTGCTCCATCCCCTGTAACTGGCTGTGCATAGCATAAGTTTTTCCGGGTTGTTTGCGTACTTTTTTACTTTTGCGGCGAAGCGTTTTTTTATGCTTTTTCGCATTAATATATGCGAGTGGCGGAAAACATAACCTAAAAAATCAATTCCGCGTACATCAACCGGAAATACCTGGTAATTGCCTTTAACGGTAAGGTTTAAATTTTTGCTAACATATTCATCAATCTTTTTCAAAAGGCCGTGAAGGTGTTGTTTGTCGCTGTGCAGGATAACAATATCATCCGCATAGCGGTAATAATATTTTACCTGTAATACCTCCTTGCAGTAATGATCCAGGTAAGCTAAATACAAATTAGCCAGGTATTGAGATAAATAGTTACCTATTGGCAATCCGGGTGCACTATCAATAATTTCATCAAGCAAATAAAGAAGATCGGAATCTTTAATCTTTTTCCGGATAATTTGTTTCAAAACTGCATGATCAACGGAAGGATAATACTTTTTAATATCAAGTTTTAGGCAGTATTTTGTTTCGCTTTCGTTTTTAAGATCGGATTTGAGTTTGTAAACTGCTTTATGAATTCCCCGGCCAGTAATGCAGCTGTATGTGTCATGTGTGAAAATTGATAACCATATAGGCTCTAAAATCTGCATGATTGCATGATGTACAATTCTATCCGGAAAATACGGCAGGCGGTATATTTCGCGCACTTTGCCAGTATCAAACAAGGTAAATACATGATATTTTGATGTTTTGAATGTTTTATCCGTCAATGCTTTTTGAAGTGATAACAAGTTTTCATCCTTTTTTTTATCAAAAATCCTTACTCCGTATTGAAAAGCTTTACCCCTACGCGCATTTTTATCAGCCAGCGTTAAATTTTCGAGGCTGCAAAGTTGTTTGTACAGGTTGTTTATTCTTTTCATTTTTTTTGCTTCTTATGTGCAATGGATTTTCACGTTAGTTACCAATACATATTTGCACTAAATTTATTTTTTGGCAAGAGCCAGGGTTCAAATCAATGTCAATCAAAAATCATTTAAAGCATACGTGAGAGCCGATGTTCGCATTCGCATTCGCAGGCGTGTTATTCGTATTCGCATACCAGAGACCCGCATTCGCGCCATTATTCGCATTCGCAGAAACCAAAAGCCCTCATTAACTTGCAACCTTCAATTTTTTCAAAATTTTGAAACGCTCCGCGTTTCGTGTTTCGTGCTTCGCGCTCCGGAAATTCGTATTTCCGTTGTTCAAAATTATAAGAAGCAAACGCGAGAGCCGAGGCTCGCAGGCGCAGTCGCAGGCGTGTTATACGCATTCGCAGACCAGAGACCCGCAGTCGCGCCAGAATGCGCAGACGCAGAAACCAAAAGCCCTCTAACGGAAGTACCATTTGCGGGAATACTTTGATCGAGGTAATCAGGCCAAAAGGTTGTAGATGATCCGCCTGTTGCCTCAGCTGGTAATAAAATACATTCGGTTCCGCCTATCATTTTTGTCATGTATCCGCTTACGCGAGCCAATAAACCTGCCTGCCTGTAATTTGCTGTAATAGCATCAGCATAGTTGGCCGGTACATCACAGACATAAACAAGGCTTTGCCCGCCGCTGTCAGCTGCCTGTATGTTGAATAATACACCGTCGCACCACTCCCATATATCGCCGAAAGGATTTTCGATCCCCCTGTAGCTGTTAACAGGTACGGTGATATCGCCACCGGTAAAGCCTGCAATAGTGTAATTAACTGTTCCGGAAGCATTACCGATACTTACGGTTTTTCCGGTTGGTATAATTGGATAATAACCTGAAAAAGTATTCCAATTTGTGCCATTTACGTTGGTTACTCCGTCCCCTAATCCTCCCTGTTTATACCCCTCGGCGGTTAAGGCTGCATTAAAAGCGGCCTGGCTGTTACGGTTTGCGTATTCGACAAGGTAAAGGATATTAAAAGCCGTTTTAGTGACAAATGGCATAGCCTGCCACCTCGCGCCCCTGTTGCGTGCATAAGTTCGGAAGTTGGTTAAGTTTATGTTTGTTGCTGGTTTTCCGAGGAGTGTATTTGCGGCTGCATCCCATGCAGCATTATTATTTCCTCCGCGAAAATCGGCGTTAAGATTAATAAAACTACCCAGCTTAGAGTTGCTGCGCTGCAAACCGGCTTTAAAGGCTCCGATGTATTGTTTTGCCGATTTGGTGTATCCGGTTAAAGCGTATTCCGAAATCAATATGTTGAAAAAATTGCCGTCAGTCCATGACTTATAATAAAACTCAGGAATTTCAACCATTACTTGTCCGCTGGTTCCGTCGAGTGTGGCGGCGGTTCCGTCAGGTTTTAAAAGGCTGTTATCGTTTTTTAGATAAGTAAGTACATTGCCGGCATCATCCAGCAAACAACGCTTCATTTTGTTCTGTATCGGTAACAAAACATGATTTGTTAAATTACCTATCCGGGTGCAAGCTGTGGCGGCGGCTGTAGTATCAAATCTAACGCCGTAAGCGTTAGAATCGAGTAATTTTAAATTTACATCGGCTAAAAAATCAGCTTTCGAAATCTGCCTTAGTCGTTTTGTTGCGCTGATACCTGTAATAAATTCCAGCGTTGTATCTGTTGGCATATTGTCAACCCTGGCATTATCAATACTGGAGTGTTTTAAAACTTCGGCGGTAGCATTTATATTTCCGGCTCCTGGCCACAACTGCGCGGGATCGTGATACCACGTTTCATCACCAGTAACCATATATCTAACGGCCTGGTTTGATTGAAGCAAAACCCGGCTAAATACGTCAAAGTTCGATATTGACTGTACTTCAGCTATGGAAATATAGACATTGCTTCCATCTAGTCCGGCTCCGCCTGCATTGTTTAAAATTATGAACGGCTGAACATCCCCGGAAAGGTTAGCGTCGGAACTGTCGCCGCTGGCATGTGAAATGTTTTTAAGTTTTATGCTTCCCGTGCGCGAAACATAGTTGCCTATTATTTCGATGTTTGGCACTGGTGTTGAAATTCTTCCTATTCCGTTAAGGTATCGAAAATGTAAATTATCTGCCGTGAATGTTCCCTCGCGCACTTTAAGCATAGGTGCTTCGTTTGTGCGACTTAAAGACATATTTTCGAAGTAAATCCGGCCTATTGTTAAATCAAAATTCCCGCATCTGATTGGCCTTGTACCTATGCCTCTGAGCTCAAAGAATTTTGTTTGAGCTGTAGCATAGTCTACAAAAAACTCCCTGTTATCGGTTAAAATCAAATTTCCATTAACCCAGCCTCTAACGGCATCCTCGCCATTCATAAAAATTTCCCAGGCTTGCAGCCATTCGGTTTCGTTGCTGATATATAAATCAACAACATTGTTTGTACCCAGAAAAACAGATTGTCCGTCTTTATCTCGGTACATCCCCAGCCGTTTATCGTATTTACCTGGCATAATTAAAAGTTTTTAAAGGTGTATGGTAAATCGGCCCTGTCATCCCATACGGCACCAAAAGAAGTTGAGCCGTAAGCAAATTCAATTTTAGTTGAAATTACGCTCCCTACGGTTGTTTCTGTAATGCGAATGATTGTCCATGCGTTATCAGAGGTTAAACATTTTCGGTTGCAAATTCCAATATACGTAACGCCAGTACTGGTATTTTCTTCGATAAGATCAGCGGCCTGCCTAAAACCAAGCAGGCTGTGAAAACCGGTTAAGGGTAGTTTTTCCATTTAATTAGTATTTTACAGCGGTAAAAAGAAGATACGCGCCAATGAGTAAAACCAAAATTGCAATTCCGTAATTAAGTTTTTTCATGACTTTTTTTTTTGATCCAATCTTTCGAGATTGTAGGTTTTGATCATTAATTTTAAGATGTGCGCATAATGGGGATCAGTGGCATAGCCAGCCGATTGTAGCGCATCACATTGCGCCTGTGGCGTTGAGGCTTCGAAAACGGCACGATAACGGGTATTTTCGGTTAAAAACTTTGAATGATCGCGGATTGAATCGGCTGGCGTTTCGTAATAGCGAAATAAAGTTTGTTGGTTAACGTTGGCCGGGACTGCTGATTTTGAAGGATAAACCTTATTTGTTCCGGTAAAATACTGGCTAACGCCGTTTAAAACTTCGCGGGTGGTAAATGATATTACTTTACCCGTCCAGCTTTTACTTGCTTTTATGCCGGTCATGTTGTTACCCTTAACGCTTTTGCCCCAGCCGGTTTCGAGCGCCAATTGCGCCATTTTAACCGATGGGAATAGGCTGGTTCCCGCACATGCCTGGACAACTGAATTTTCGTATGTACTTATAAATTCGGATGGTGTCATTACGATAGTTGTTTTTTTATTGTAAAGAACGAAGCAAACAGCAATACTGCAATCAGGAACACGATTAAACCAGCATTAATAAGGCTTTCGCGGTCAATTTCGACAATGGTATTAATATCCATTTCGGGAAGTTTGCCCTCTTTTAGGCGGCTCCAAAGTGTTTGTTTTTCGTCCATCAGAACCAGGTTAGAGGATTTAACGGATTTATTTTACCTGACGTAAAGGAATCAACTGATAAACTTTCGGGGGTGGTTCCTGTTATTTGTGTAAACTCAGCGGCATTTATAACGGTCGGCATTTTATTCGCTAATAATGCCTTTTGCGTTTTAGCGCCCCATATTCCATCCATTGTTAATCCTGCATTAAATTTTGAATTCAAAGCTGATTGAATAGCTTCAACGGCTTTGCCGCGACTACCCTGCTGTAGTGGGAATTTTACGGACTGAACCACAGGCGATCCAGAGCCATCTCCGATATTCCCGGGATCTTCAGTTTTTTTCTTTTGGGCGTTGGCATAAAACCAAACCGAACCGGCCAGTAACAGCACGATTACGGCAATAATAATTATGGTTTTGTATTTCATCAGAATGAGAAATTAACATTGTTAGTTTTCAGGATTTTATTTACCTCTTCTTTTTCTTTAAGTGATAAGCCCCTTTGCAGGTATGCTGCAAGTGACATTTCGCCCCAAAATCCGTAAAATTTGCGCAGGCCAAAAGCTTTATTTAACTGGAGTACATCCGAAAGGGTATTCATTTTTTTGAACACGCTGTAAATTGTATCCTCGTCAGTGGTAAGGTATGTAAAGGAAGAATCTAAAGTATCGGCCATCGACAAATACTGGTTGAGCGGGTAACTAAGTGCATTAGCCTTAATTTCCTCGTCCAGTTCTTTTATATCCTTATCCGATTTTATAGCTTTAATTGCCTTACGTGCCACAAAATACACTATTGCAATAAGTAATATTATTGCACTGATAGTGATTATCGTTTTTTGGTTTAACTGTACTTCAGGGAATTTCATTTGCGGCCAAATTTAAAATACATAACAATAAGGACTACGAATACAAGAGCCGCGCCGAGAGCGTAATATATCTTATTCCCTTCGGAAAGAGCCAAAAGGTTTGCGTTTCGCTCACTTGCATCTACATCAGCAGTTGAAAGTTTTAAATCAGCTTCAAGTTGTAGCGTTTTCCTTTTTTCCTCTTCAACTTTCGCTTTTCGCTTTCCTTCCAGTATGCCGAAAAGATTGTTGTAATATGAATAATTTCTATTTGACATGGTCTTAATTTTTGAGTGTGAAAAAGAGTACTATCATTATAATAAGTAAGGTTCCGCCTATCAAAGCAATTTTAGTAGTGCCTGAGCTTTTTGCATTTTCGAGGTCTAAAGCTGCTTTTGTTGATGCTTCATTTTCAGCAATACGACGCTTCGAGCCAACACCGAAAATTTTGAACGTTTCATTTGAAACTGTTCCTATTGTCCCGATAGCATTTCCAATGCCTTCAAAAAAATTACCACTGATATAATTTTCCGGATCGGTGATGCGGGTAACAACTTCAATACGCTGGCCTAGCTCCTTGTTTGTAAGTGTTCGCACAGGAATGAAATTTTTAATAGCGTATTGGTTTGCCGCAAATTCTGAGGCTGTTTGTAGCTCCATGTGGCCGCGTTCGTGCAATAGAACAAAATCCCGTTCCAGTTCAGGGAGTGTTTCCCATATGGAAGGATCAAGTTCTATTACACCGGTTTGGCGGTTTACACGGGCTATATTTCGCCCTATGTCGGGATTAAATACAACTTTCGAGATTTTCATTAGTCTCGGGGTGCTAGAATTGATCCGTTAGCGACCTGGTTGGTTAAAATCGGTTTGGGTACCGGATTAAGCCGTAGCGGTTTTTCGTCGAAGCGTTTATAATGAAAGTCCTCAACGTCTTTCTTTTTGGTAATTTTTTCAGTGATCACTGCGGCCTTTGCAGGACGGAAGATAAAGATCAATACCAGGATTACAAGTGCGGCAATTAAAAGATTTTTCATTTGTTTGATTTTACAATTAATACTATGATTACGGCTATTACGGCTATTCCGAGGCCATAAAGTACCCAGTTTGTTTTTTTGGTTTCGGCTGAATCATTTTCCGAAACTTCGCTTTTTCCTGATCCCAGGATATCGCCTTTTAGTTTTGATATGGTTGAGCCTGTTTTGCTAAGCATTGTTAACCATCCATCCCAATCTAGCTTTTCCTTTTTACCTGATTGCTGCGCCTGGAACTGTTCGAATGTAGGCGGCCCCATTTCGGTTTCATCGCCATAGTTACCATTCAAAACGCTTGATTTTGGAGATGCACCGGCGAGGAGATCATACATAAATTTATCACCTTTCGCATTGTAGCCGTCGCGTATAGCGTCCATTCCTTTTGATGTAACGTGAGCCTTGCGCAAAAGCCTGCGGCCTTCGAACGTGTTTAAAAATTCTTCAATTTTCATGATTTTGTGTGTGTTAAAAGAAAAAAAGCGGGTGCGGTTCTAAAGCCGTCCCGCTTTTCAGCTAACCATAATTCAATTAATAAACCTCAATTATTCAAACCAAAGTGATACGGTAAGTTCGTGGCCTTCGTCGATTGGGAGTAACAAAAGCGTGTCGTAACCAAAAGTAGTGCTGTCGTCGCTCATTTCAACTACATCGTTTAAGTTGCTGGCACCATCGCGCAGAGCTACCAAAGGAATAGAGGTAACTACATCCGACCCAAGCGGGTTGCAGTCGATAATACGCATCGTTTTATTAAATGCAGCCAGATTGTTACTCTGAATAGTTATGGCTTTGATCCTGCGTTCATTGTTCTTAATGTACTCGCGGAATGCGCGGTATGTTTTGGATGGATCGATAGGCGTACATACCAAATCCTGTCCGGCTACGGCACCATCAACTATAATACCATCATCGATTACATAATCGCAAGGATACCCGGCTTTAACGATTTCGGCAGAATTGGTTTGTGCAAGCGAAGCCGCTACAGTTGTATCGAAGAACGCTGCTAAAAGGGCTACGATCAAAGCGCCGCCAGTTGTGTTTTTGAGGGTGAAAATAAATTTTTCGCCTTTGATGTTTTTCATTTTGTGGAGGGTTTTATTTAATTTGAAATTTATTTAATTACACGTTTTCGAGCATCCATTTAGCTTCCATTTTCAATTGCTCATCAATTGAACGGCCTGCGGCTGTTGCTTTTTTCTGCACATCTGCCAACCAGGTAGGGCTTCCCTTAATTGATTTAACAGTAAGGTCAAGATCAGTTTGGAAATATGCGCTTCCGTTTTTCTTTTTGCCGAGGGCTGACGCATCCGCGGTGGTGGTGGTTGCTCCTGTTTTATTCTTCATTACGAAGTAGGCGGCAATTGCCAGCATTAAAACAATAACGCCAACAATAATCATAGTTTTTGTTTTCATGCCTGGGGAGGTTTAGTATTGATTAACGGGTCTGATGTTTTTGGCTTTATTTTTTTGAAGCCAAACAGGTTGCCGCCGCCGAAATAGTGATCTACGACAAAAATGAGTATTGCAAATGCAGCAAGTGCAATTCCCCATTTTACGAGATTACCAGAAGGCGCGACCGGGATAATGTTAGTGAGTGCCATTTTTAAAAATTGATTTTTTTTGAGTGAATCAGGACACAAAGTTGAAGCGGTTAAAACTCTGTTATTTAAACATATAGCATCATATTTACAGATATTAATTAACTTTAATTTAACTGCATAAAAAAAGCCGGGATTAACCGGCTTTTTGGTAAAGTGATTTTGAAAAAACTACATTTTAATGATTTTTTCAGGATCGCCAACAAACTTGCGAAGCGTGGCGGATACAACTTTATACCCGTTAATATCTGTTGAGTACAAAGCAAAATTGGTTCCTTCGTTATCCTGGTAAATCTGGCGGCCTGGTTGTTGCTTGCCTGCTATACTATAGCCTTCTATACGGCCAACAAGCCTAAAGCCTTTATCTTTCAAGGCTTCGCGCTCCGAATGATAGCGTTTTAGTTGATCAAATTCAACTTTTACTAACTCTGCATACATTTTACCCATTGTTTTGGTTTTAAAAGATTAAATTTTGTGAACTGGTATTGCAATTTTTAAAGGAATTGAGAATTGAAACGGTGCCCTGGAATAATCGTTTGTTATTTCTCTAACTATTAAGGTACTGCCGTTATTTTTAAACTGCCTTATTTGGCCAACATGCCAGGCTGATCCGTGAAAAAATTTTACATAGTCGCGCCGTGCCAGTTGCTTGCGCCATTTACGGACTTTTACTAACTGGCGTATTTTGGCGGTAACAAAAAGGATTGCGGCAATTGATGCCAGAATGGTGATCCAGAGTGCTTGCTCAGTCATGAGTATTATTTTTTTGTTGATCTTCGGGAAATTCGCCGCAGGCTTCAATTATCTGGGCTATTTGTTTTGATGTGTATGTATAGCTCCCTTCAGGGCGCTTAAGATCGGGGACAAAAGCGTTAAACCATTTGCGAAGTACAAATATAGATACCTTGTATTTTGAGGCTATTTCGGAAAAGGTCATAGGATTAAAAGCATCTTTAATCATAAGGAGTGGATTTCTTTGTAGTGAGGATCGGAATTTGCTTTCTGGTTTATGTTTTGCTGTACGGTTTCCCAATATTCAATATTATCGAGTTCATCCTTACGGCATCGCATGGGAACGGTAGTTTTAAAAAGTACAAAGTGCGTGGCGTAGGCAAAAAAAGCAGGCGGGATTTTATTCGGGCCGTGTCCAACTGCAATTATATCAACCATCATCATGCGCCGCCTCACTAAAACCGTTTCGAGTATATCCAGGGTAGCGGCTTTAAAATATGCCCGGCAATCGTCGAACACTAGCAATCCTTCCCGGTAATGATCGTAAATTAACTGTAGCGTGCTGGCGGCGTTTGATTTTGTAGTTAATATTTTACGTGCGCCACTATAGCGCTGTATCCGCTCCGGAAAATCGGCGCTTACTTCGGGCACATTAATAAATTCCGAAGCATCGGGAGTTAAAATAAGTACACGTCCGCCCGGCTTGCGGAGTTCAGCCGCAACAAAATCTTTTATTGTGGTGGTTTTGCCGGTTCCGTTGGTTCCCATCACTATAAAAAACTTGCCGGTTCGTTCGCTGTTTTTCTTAGGCTTTGGGCTGCTGGGTTGCATCAGATTTTAATTTATCAATTTCATCAATCCTTTGGCGCTGTTGCTCAATTTCGAGCCGTAAGTTTTCCTGCCGTATTTGTGATTCCTTGGCCTCGTTTTCCAGGGCTTTAATCCGTTTATCTGAAAAAGCATCTTTAAAACTTGGTCCCAAAACTACAAGCGTTAACAAAGCGGCTTCAAATAGCGGGTTAGTGCTGGCTAAATTATAATGCCGGGCTACTTTACTATAACTTTTGGCTAAATCGCTTTCCTGGCTCTTCGGGATGCTGTATTTGCTGCTTTTTTCGCTTCCGATAAAAGAGCATAGTCCGGCTGTTCCTGAGCATGCCATAGATGCAAATGATTCGCCAGCGGCGCGAAAGGTTTCATCTGATTTCAGTTCAGCGTTTTCGGCTGCCCTTAACGGGTCGCCCGGCATTCGGACAGGATCGGGCGGCGGTTGGAATTCTGATCCCGGATTATCAAACTGCTGGCGTGGGTTTTCCATTTCCTGCAATAGTTCATCCATTGACATGCGGCGCGATCCGCTTTGTGGTACTGATGTTGAAAGTTCCATGTTTTAAATTTGTTCTAGTCCGATTTTAACTAAATCACTTATTTTATGTGTGGAAATCTGGCGGTTAAGCCTGGTTTCGCCTCCGCCCACAATAAGTGATACCTGAGTTGCATAAACCTCATTTTCTTTTTCGAAAATAAGCCATACAATATCAGTTTCGTTTTCTAAAAGACTGTTGTTTTTTTGAGATGTGAAGCTTTTAATTAAGGAATCGACACCACTACTTATGTTGTCCTTTCCTATGGTACGGATTAATCCGCGTAGCATGTTTTTAGTTAGCGGATTTTCTAAAAAGTCTTTTGCCATATTAGTACGCTTCGCCTTTTAATTTTTTATCTCGGATAAGGAAAAACAAGGCCTGCCCAGGATCAAGATCGACATTAAATTTTTGCTTCGCCTGCTGGGTGAAAACTTCAATTTCATTTTGTTCGGCCTCGGTAACTCTAAAAATAACAGCTCCGGGAAAATCGAAAGTGCTGTTTTTCTCCTTTAGTATTGTTAATTCGCCTTCGAGCCTGAATATTTTATGCTCCAGTTCCTGGATAAGTTGTGTGTCCGCTTCGCTGGATGAGTTATCAGCGTTAGAGAGCTTTAGCAGTTCAGTTTTAAGCGTTTCAACCTCCTGTTGAAGCGTTTTAATTAGTTCCTGATCTGCGGCTTTCGAAACTTCCACTTTTCGCGGGTTCTGAGCGCACTCTAGCAGATAGTTAATAAACTGATCCGCTGTGGCGGGTTTTCCGTTGGTTCCGGCGTCGCATTCGTCCAGCAGCCTTTTATACAAAGCTTCGGTTTCCGGGTAAAGACGTAAAGAAATTGTATTCATATGGTTGGTTTTTATGGTTTTAGTAGTATCTTTGTGGCTGTTGAGTAAGGCAGTGGCTT
>CAZBZA010000021.1:0-19025 GCA_964495865.1 uncultured Lentimicrobiaceae bacterium | reverse complement strand
TGGAATCTTTTTAAAAACAGTTAGTACTTTAAATCAGCCAAATCGCACAGGCATAATTTCAGTACTTATATATCAATCAGGCTTAATTGCTGAAATTTAAAAAATGAAAACAGGATGAATCGTGAATAGAGATAAACAGGGGTAATTCAATACTAATGTCGCCGTGAGAAGATGATTAATCATTTGTTTTTTGTATTACAGTCCGATAATTATTTTCAACCGCCTTATTTATAATACTATTAAAGGGCAATTTTATCGATCTAATATACTGGCAGTCCGCGGCTTATTGCGTCGCGCCTCTTACCTTTAGCAGGACAGGATTGTGATAATACAAATCTAACTGAGTTTTGTTATCACCAAAAAGTAAACAATAAGTCCAATATTAATTTGTGAAAAATATTTTATTTGCTAAAATAAGAAATATCAACCACTGACAAAAGGCACTTCCCTTCGTCGCCTGTCGAAATTCCTTCGATATACACATAGCATAGGGTTTTAGAGTCGTATCCGAGCATTACCTTGCACGATTCCTTGAAATGGCTGTTGCAAATTTTCCTGAAAAAAATATCAAATACCTGTTTCGATTCGTCGGTAACGAAAAGTTTAAAATTGCTGTTCAGTAAGCTAAAACGTTTTTCACCCAGCATTTCAGCTGCCGTAAAATTCAGATCGCTGATACTGCCATCGGCTTCGAGTGTAAGATATCCCATTGGCGCAAAATCGTACAGCATGGTATATTTCTTTAATGCGGCTTCGGAAGTCTCATAGGCCTGTCGAAGCTCCTCATTCTGCATTTCCAGTTCTATCTGGTGAACCTGCAATTCGTGCAGGAGTTTTTTTACATCAGTTTCCTTGTCCTGATATTCAGCACTTTTTTGTTTTTGTCTTAGTTTTTCTTCGGCTTTGCTGCGTAGCATTTGTGCATCAGTATAATCAATGTCGTCGCTAATCATGGCACATTTATTTTAGTCTTCAGTTACTTTTTGTCGTAGAAATTAATGTTTAATTCCTATTGTTTAGCTATTAAAATCAAGCCTGCCGGAGTGTTGTGGTTGCTGATCAATATATGCACGGCCCAATCAAGCTCAACCATGTTTCCACCTGCTGCCTGCACCTTCATTTTGTAATGGGTTTCCTCTTTTTGCAGCACAATTTTTTTCAAATCATTTTCAGTTGTATTGCAGACTTTTTCAGGAACAAACAACTGAATATACTTTTGGTTGGTTAAATCCTTGCGTTTTTTACCAAAGAATTTTTCGGCTTCAGGATTAAACTCCAGTATTCGCAAGTCGGTGGATAAACGGACAATAATATCTGAGCTTGAACGCAGGATCAACCTGAACGCCTGTTCGGTTTCGAGCAATTCGCCTTCCAGGTGTTTGATATCCGAATTATTGATAAATGTAATAACTAATCCGTCAATACGGTCGTCGAAAGTGCGATAGGGCATTATTCGTATGGAATACCACCGGCCGTCCCTGGTAGGGATTTGTTTTTGTTTGAAAACAAGCGTGCGTAACACTTCGAGTGCATCGGCCGATAAATCGGGATATACAAGGTCGGAAACCTGATCGGTAAAAGGCCGTCCTACGTCGCTGTTGATGAGTTTAAAAATTTTGGTAGCTTCGTTGGTAAAGCGACGGATATTCAGGTTCTTATCAAGGAACAAAGTAGCAATATCCGTGCTGTTGAGCAGGTTTTTCATGTCGTTATTAACCCGCGAAAAGTCATCAACTTTCGAAGTAAGCTCAGCATTTACAGTTTGAAGTTCTTCGTTGAGGCTCTGCATTTCTTCTTTCGAAGTAGTAAGTTCTTCGTTAGTTGATTGAAGTTCTTCGTTGGTTGACTGCAATTCCTCGTTGGCTGATTTCAGTTCTTCCTGCGAAGTCTGCATTTCTTCGAGCGTACTCTGCATCTCTTCGCGCGCATGTTGCAATTCTTTTTCCAGCTCCACTTGCCGGGCATCGGGTATACTCCCATCCTTTTTTTTTGCTACCGGGTTTTTCCCGGCAATAGCAGGTAAATCGGTAAATACAACTAACACCATTCCTGCCAGGGCCGCAGGCTTGTCGAGCCATTGCAGTGTAATATTTACATATTGCGATCCTCCGTTAGTACCCACTTTGAGGTTATGCAAAACCACAGTCTCTTTTTTCATTATAGCCTGGCGGAAAGCGGGAGGGAACTCGTTGCTCAGGCCTTCGCGCAACATGGCAAAAATATTCATGTTAGCTTTGCCAACAGCAGGTTCAAGGTATTTACCGGTACGTCCGCTGATATAAATGATGTCGCCTTTTTCGTTTACCAATACTCCGGGAGGCGAAAAGTGCTGAAGCAACAGTTGATCAGCAAGCGTTTGTATGTTAAGGGGCGGTTTTGTTGTCACTTGTGTTTCAATTGGAATTGATTTGGAACGGGAGAATGACGAAGGGAAATCAAATAGCTCAGAGGTTTGGTTGGTAAGGGTGCGTTTAAAAATTTTCAGTTTAGCATCAATTGTATTGAAAAACTGGCTTTGTGTTCCCAGTGTTTCAGCACTGCCAAGTACCAGGTATCCTTCAGGATTAATGCTGTAATGGAATAACCCGAGGAGTTTTTTTTGTAAATCGGAATCCAGGTATATTAGCAGGTTGCGGCAGGTAAGTATATCAATTTTAGTAAATGGCGGATGCAGTATGATATTGTGTTTGGCAAAAACCACCATTTCGCGTATTTCGGTGTTAATGCGAAATCCTTCATCGGTTTTGGTGAAAAAGCGGCTCAACCTTTTGGGCGATACATCCGACACGATGTTAGCAGGAAATAATCCTTTACGTGCAGTTTCTATGGCTTCGTTATCAAGATCTGAAGCAAATATCTGCATGGAAATTCCGGAGTGGGGATTAATTTTTTCAAGTGCTTCTTTAAATACTATAGCCAGGGAAAAAGCTTCTTCGCCGGTGGAGCAACCGGGCACCCAGGCCCGTAAAATGGAGCCATCCTGGAGTTTGCTTATGCTATCCGGAATGATTGTTTCTTTCAATTTTTCCCAGATCGGGGCATCGCGAAAAAAATTGGTTACGCCTATGAGTAATTCTTTGAAAAGTATTTCCACTTCCTTTGGGTTTTCCTGCATAAAATGGATGTAGGAAGCAATTTTATCAATTTTATGCACGCTCATGCGTCGTTCGATAC
The DNA here is from genome assembly GCA_964495865.1 of uncultured Lentimicrobiaceae bacterium. Taxonomy (GTDB): domain Bacteria; phylum Bacteroidota; class Bacteroidia; order Bacteroidales; family UBA4417; genus UBA4417. The sequence continues at coordinate 15,851 of CAZBZA010000021.1, read as the reverse complement.
GCCGATATACAGTGTTTTTCTTGTATAACGAAAAGTCGTTGCCGGTATGGGTGCGCAGCAGGATAATGATTTTTTCGAGAGCACTCTGGTCCTTGATCTCGATTTCCATATTTGATTTTACAAGCGGAAGATGCTTAAGGTATGCCATTAACCGGGCGGGTAACTCATCAGCGGGAGCTACAATATCAACCAGTACCGAGTCGATTGCATTTTGGGGCATGCTGCTGTATTTTGCCGTTGCAGGCTCCTGCACCAGTACGATTCCGTTTTTTTCTTTTATTGCACGTATGCCTGTGCTGCCATCGGACCCCATGCCCGAAAGAATTACAGCAATGCCGAGTTCCTTGCAGTCGTCGGCCAGTGAGCGGAGGAAAAAATCAATCGGTAACCGCAATCCCCTTATTTCGACGGGGTCGAAAAGATGCAGGACACCTTTTAAAATTGACATGCTTTTGTTAGGCGGAATTACATATACATGGTTGGATTTTACCGCCATGCGATCCGCTGCCTGAAACACCTCCATTTTCGATACCCGCTGCAGCAGCTCAGGCAGCATGCCTTTCTGCGTGGGGTCGAGGTGTTGAATAACAATATATGCCATTCCACTGTTAGGAGGCACATTGCTCAGAAACTGTTCCAGGGCTTCGAGCCCGCCCGCCGATGCGCCTATGCAAACAATAGGAAACATAGAAGTAGCTGCATCGGAAGTTTTATCTTTTGCTGATACTTTTGGCTTTTGTTTTGCTGGGCTCATTTTGACTTTGGTTTTATTACCGGTATTTCCTGCAATTGCAGTTTTTATGGTTACATGGAAATACAAATTTAAGGGAAAATAGCCGTCATTCAAAAAAAGTGCTGAGGCTTTCTTCCTAAACTATTTATTTTGTTAAAGGTTTAAATTTTCACAAGGACTCATTTATCTTTTCTTACTGAAATACCTGGTTAGTTTTGCGTAAGTAAATCACTGGTTTTTTTCTGGTCTGATCTTATGCAAAATCGCAAAACTAACAAATTTGGTTTCAATCAGTTTGCGGTAATGTAAAAAGTATCCTGCTTCCTTTGCCCGGTTCGCTTTCGATGCGGATTGTGCCTCCATGCTTTTCGACAAACTTTTTACAAAGTATCAGGCCAAGGCCTGTGCCTGATTCGTTATTGGTGCCTCGGGTTGTATGTATTTCATTTCTATTGAAAAGATCCTTCCTCGCTTCTCGTGTTATACCTGTTCCGCTGTCTTTCACGCTTATTTCGACAAATTGTTTTTGCACAGTAGCATTAATAGTAATTATTCCTCCTATGAACGAGTATTTTATCGCGTTGCTGATCAGGTTTCGTAATACAGTTTTAAACATATCAATATCGGCTGATACGTGGATGTTTTTGGGAATGGCATGATCAAGCGATATTAATTTGTGTGTTGCTTCGGATATGAAATTCTCAAATTCATCGTCTACCAAATTCTGTACATTTATTTTAACAGGATTGAAACTTGTAATTTTATTTTCCGCCGAAGTCCACGCCAGCAGGTTTTCGAGCAATCTCAAAGTTCCGTTTGCCGAATTGGAAGCCATCCGGATGTATTTCTTAACATCTTCCAGGTTGTGATTATAATAACTGTCCTTTAACAATTCGAGTACACTTATTATGGAGCTGAACGGACTGCGCAGATCATGAGCTATGATGGAAAGAAATTTAGCATTTGTTTCGATTACCTCTGTCAGTTTTTTCGATCGCTCATTTGCAATTTGTTCCAGCTGCGCGTTTATTTCTTCAAGTTCATGTATACGTTTAATAAGTTCAGGATTGGATAAGTTGGTATCGTTAGTCTTATCAATGTAGAGGTGAGATGATTTTAAACTCATTTCAGCTCCGTTGGACCTGTTTATGCAGGGCCTTTCTTTGTTTTGCATTTTATACATCTTTTTGCCTTTTTTTAATTATTCCGCCAGCCTAACCCATTGTGAGTTACAGTAAAAATACCGAACCAATTGCCTTCGCAAGGTACTAGCTGACAGGCTCGGAACCGTTACATAATTCCGGTTGAGATTTGTATAATTCCCACATTGCGTGTTATAAATATTTGTTTACCTGCAATTGTGGTTTAATTCAGTTGCCGGATCAATTTCCGCCTTGCAATAAAAATTCTATTCTTCACGGTTCCTATATTTACTGAAAGGGCAACGGCAATTTCTTTATATTTAAACCCTTCCTGGTGCATTTTGAAAGGTTGTTTTAAGTCGTGATCAAGGGAATCGATCATTTTAAGGAGTTCCTTTGTGTAATACGCCGAATAGGGATCATTGTACCCGCTCGCACGTATCTCATTTTGTTGTTGCTGCGATTTCGAATGATCGTATAAACTCATTTTCCGCTTCGTGCTGTGATAGTTATTTATGAAAGTATTCCTCATTATAGTATATATCCAGCCCTGGAAATTTGATTCAGTTACGAACTTGTCGCAATATTTCAATGCTTTCAGAAATGTTTCCTGCGAAAGATCTTTGGCATCCTCCATATCCGAAGTTAGCTTGAGAGCAAGCCTCATCAAGGGCTCCTGCAAGCTGATCAGTTTATATTCAAATTCAGTTTCGGTCATACTACTTACTTTATTTTAGGCAATGATTTCCTAAAGTTTATACAAAGTTGAGGTATAAAAGGCGTAAAAAATTACATAATTCCAATGATTATTTACATAATTTACATATTTGGGTTTTGAATTAGTTATAACAGTGTATCATCTTTAAATCACTATTGCACCTGCAATATCCGCACCTGCAAGTTTCCTGGCGGCAAAGTGTGAATATTGTAACTCTTTTAAAAAGTTGTGTAACACATTAGCGGTGAAGTGAACGCACCTTTGCAGAGTGGTAATTAATGATATTTTTCCTGACTTAAAATGATACTGAGATCCTGATATAAAGTAATTTGCGGAAAGCTTTACTCCTGAATAAACAGTAAAACCCCGACACTTTACTTCAAAAAAGGCTAAAGGCTCACACAAGCTTACAGTACATTATCATTAATACCTTAAATCAATTTAATACCATAGTTATGAAAAAATTACGAATGAGTTTGATCACAGTGTTAAGTGTAGCCTTGATATTTTCGGGCTGTTCATCCTTAAATAAGACACAAAAAGGCGGAGCCGTTGGAGCTGTTGCCGGAGGTGCAATGGGTGCTGTGATTGGGAAAGCCTCAGGCAATACTGCTATGGGTGCAATTATTGGCGCCACAGTTGGTGGAGCTACAGGCGCTGTAATCGGCCACCAGATGGACAAACAGGCCGAGGAAATTAAAAATACTGTTCCTGATGCTAAGGTCGAACGCGTTGGCGAAGGCATTGTAGTTGAATTCAGCAGTAATGTATTATTTGGATTCGACAAATCGAGCCTGTCAGCCGATGCTAAAATGAACCTCGATAAACTGGTTAAAGTGCTCAACACTTATCCTGATACGGATATTGAGGTTCAGGGACACACGGACAGCAAGGGAAGCGAATCGTATAACCAAAAACTTTCGGTGCGTCGTGCCGGCGAAGTATCCGACTATTTGCGCAACAACAGCATACCAACAAGTCGTATCTCAATCAACGGATTTGGCGAAACCAATCCGAAATACACCAATGATACTGAAAATGGTCAGTCGCAAAACCGCAGGGTTGAATTCCTTATCACTGCAAACGAAAAAATGAAAAAAGAAGCTGAAAAAGAAGCTGGCATATAATTTTAAACTGATAAATAAAACTAATTATGAAAAACCGATTTTTGACAATACTAACAATTTTAGCGCTTTCCATTACGATGGCAAGTGCCCAGGGAACTGATAAATTATCGTTTGGCGTTCTGGGAGGTGTAAATTTCCAGAATCTGAACGGAAAGAATATAAGCGGTGATAAACTCGAAAATGAAATGATTCTTGGCTATCATGCCGGTGTAAATGTTCAGATTCCCATTGCGCCACAGTTCTATTTCCAGCCGGGATTAATTTTCTCAACAAAAGGTGCACAAAACAACTATTCTGTTTTGGGTGTTGATTTTACAAGCACCACCAAACTTTCGTACATCGAAATGCCTTTAAACCTCGTATACAAAGCCATGCTGGGCAACGGTTATTTTATGCTTGGATTTGGTCCTTATATCGGATACGGAATCGGTGGAAAAGTAACAACCGAAGGTGGTGATATTTCCCTTGATCAGGATATAGAATTTCAGAATGTGGTCGAAACAAGCGATGATATGACTGTGCCTTATTATAAAGCACTCGATTTCGGAGGTAATATTTTTGCAGGTTACGAATTGTCGAACGGCATATTTGCCCAGTTCAACACACAACTTGGAATGGTTAAAATCAATCCTGAATATAAAATTCTGTCTGATGATGAATCCATTGTAAAAAATACAGGTTTCGGCCTGTCGCTGGGATACAGGTTCTAAAACCGGTTCCTTACATTATTAAAAGACCGTTGCTGTTTATTGGCAACGGTCTTTTTTATTTGCATAGCCTTATCGCCCATCTCCTTATCACACCATCACCTTATCAATTTTCTCCTTATGCCTTTTGTACCGCCAATAGTATTTCAGAGGGAAAGAACGATCGCGGGCCAGGTGAATTCTCTTAATAATATCATGCGTTTTGCGAAGGCAATACTCTACCATTAGCAGCATGTCCTTTTCGACGGCTTCGTGGTATTGCAGGTCGGTATCAGTAAGCTCAGGGTATTGATGTCTTATTCTACCCTGCATTTCCTGCCATTGTTGCGGTGTGAGGACTTCATCCATTTCAGTTATTATTTAAGTGAATTAATTTGTGCTAAACTCAGGAATTCAGGGTAAATGGTTCCTGTTGCTGTAAACAGCAGGAATGTCGGAAAACACAAATGCCCTGGATGGCAGTCATCACTTAGTTACTAAAACCATTATTTGCCTTTAAGCCTTTTCATACTTGGCGGAAGCAGCGGCCAATAAACTGAGTACTATATTTGTATGAATTGTTTTCGGCGAAAGTAGTGTCCGATATATGGTTTAAAAGTAATATGAACAGGAGCAAAAGCATTACATAATTCCAATTAAGATTTACATAATTTACAGTTGCTTTCAGCGGATTTTCGGCTAAAGGGTAAAAAAAAGCCGCCATGTGTAATGGCAGCTTCGTTTTTATATCAAGCTTTTCGGGATGAAGGCACTGTATGCCTCCGAAAGTAAAATTCCTACATACGATCCATGTACCAGTTTAAAGTCTTTTCGAGTTTACGGGTATTGAAAATAGTAGTAATGGCTTTTTGCAAACGAATGAAAGCAGTTTCACTTTTAACAACATAATCGGAAGCGTTGTGAAGCATACAGTCAACTGCCACTTCAATTTTATCCTGCGACGATAACATAATAACATCAATTTCCTTGTCGTAAGCCTTTATCCGGTCGAGTGTTTCAATTCCGTTAATTGCAGTTTTTACGATGCCATCCAAACGGTAATCTAAAATTACAACATCAGGATTATGCGAAAGATTTTCGATACACAGTTCGCCGGTAGCATAAGTTTCTATTTCAAAATCCCCTTTTTCAAGGAATTCGATTTCCAGAAGTTTCAGATATAAGGCGTCATCGTCAACAAGGAATAGTTTTATTTTTTTCTCGTAATTCATTAGTTTGCGTTTTTAATCAATGTGTATTCTGCTTCTAATTCCACACAAGCCTGCGTACAAACATTATCAAGCTGTTGAACAAGTTCTGATATTCCGTCGGTCTGTTGCTGGTTTTTCGCAAATTCCTGTACTTTCCGGGCCATATCTTCAAAATCAGCGTTTATTCCCATAATGGCGAACGAAGGGATCATTTTATGAACGGCAGAGTATAATGAACTCCAGTCTTTCTCTTTCCAGCTATTTTTCATAACACTTATAAGCGGGGGCGTTTGCTCAAGGTAAAGGGAAATCATTTCCATCATTAATACAGGGTTCGCTTTGGTGCGACGGATAAGATAATCGAGGTCGGTGTATTTTAAAGTTTCTGTTTTTTTTGTTTCAGTTACAGCGTTGCCGGATAAGGGTTTTGATACATACCCAACAATTTTGCTGTATAATACTTTTTCGTCAACAGGTTTTGCAATATAGTCGTTCATGCCGACGGCCTTGCATCTGTTGAGGTCAGCGGTGGTTACATCAGCTGTGAGAGCAATAATAGGGATGTTCGACTTCATGGTGTGGCGTATGTATTCCGTTGCTTCAAATCCATTCATCTCGGGCATTTGCAGGTCCATTAAAATAATATCGAAGGTGTTGACCCTTAATTTTTCAATGGCAATGCGCCCGTTGTCGGCAATTTCGCATTGAAATCCGAATTCATCCAAAAGCGTTTTCATCAGCAACTGGTTGAGAACTATATCTTCGACAACCAGAACTTTTATATTTTTAATTCCCGGATCTAATTCCAGCAGCGCATCTTCATGTTCGGCATCGGCTTTTGTTTTAAGGAAATCAAGCACAAAACTAAAAACGGATCCTTCATTTATTTTACTTTCAACATTAATAGTTCCATCCTGGGCTTCGATCAGTTGCTTTACAATGGCCAGCCCCAATCCTGTTCCGCCATATAAACGCGATGTTCCGCTTGAGGCTTGCTGGAAATTATCGAAAATCTGTATGGTTTTATCTTTTGGTATTCCTATTCCTGTGTCCTTTACTGCAAATTTAATCCGCGCCTTTGCATCGTCCTGGTCCAATAACCGAACGCTGACTGTAATTTTACCTTTATTGGTAAATTTTACGGCATTACTCACCAGGTTCAGGATAACCTGGTGCAAACGTACCGGATCGCCGACAAGTACTTCAGGAATTGTTGTATCGTATTCTTTAATAAGTTCCAGATTTTTTTCGCGTATTTTGGGCTCGAACAAATGAAGCATTGCTGCAATAGATACCGCCATTTTAAAAGGCGTTCGTTCGAAAATCATTTTTCCGGCATCAACTTTAGCCAGGTCAAGTATGTCGTTAATAAGCACTATTAAAGCATCGCCACTCATTTTTATAGCTTGCAGGTATTCTTTTTGTTTTGTTGAAGTATCTGTTTTCAGTAAAACTTTTGTAAATCCGATAATGGCGTTCATCGGGGTGCGGATTTCGTGACTCATATTCGACAGAAACTGCTGTTTGGCTTTTACGGCGGTTTCGGCAACTAATTTGGCTGTTTCGGCTTTTATTTTTGCTTCTTCGGCTATTCCTACAGCAAGCTCAGCAAAAACAATAGCTTCGTTTAATTCAGTGGCAATCCGCTTTTGATCGGTAATATCCCTTGCCACAATTACAACACCGAGTACGTTTCCTCTTTCATCCTTATATACCGACCCATTGCACAAAACATCGATCAGTTCACCATCAGTGATAGTCAGTGGGAAATCAACAATAAACCCTTTTACATAAACCTGCTGATATGCCTGTCGGGCTTTATCGGGTTCAGTAAAATAATCAAAGAAATCGGATCCTATCATTTTTTCGCGAGGTACACCTGTTACCCTGGCTGAAGCCTCGTTTAAATCGGTAATTTTACCGCTAGGACTTATGGTAAACAGCGGATCGCGGCTGGCTTCGATAAGACTCAGCGAATACTTTGACAGCAAATTCTGCGCTGTAACATCCCTGGCCACAATTACCACGCCTAATACATTGTTATGATCATCTTTATATACCGATCCGTTAAACAGCACATCGGTTAGTTTGCCGCGTTTGTGGCGCAAAGTAAGCGGCGAATCGGAAACGGAGCCTTTGGCAAATACTTCCTGGTATACTTCACGCGCTTTCTGCGGCTCGGTGAAATAATCGAAGAAATCGGAGCCTGTAAGTTCTTTTCGGCTAACGCCTGTTATGTTTACAAGGGCTTCGTTCATATCGGTAATTTTACCCTCGGTACTGATAGTAACCAGCGGATCGCGACTGGCTTCGATAAGACTGAGTAAATACTGTGAGGCAAGTTTCAACGAATAACTGGTTGCTTCCAGTTCTTTGTTTTCCGATTCGCGTTTTTCTTTTTCCTTGTTCTGAAATACGAGTTCCTTGTCAGCAATCTTCAATTCTTTTGCCCGTTTTTCTTTTTCCTTGTTTTGAAACACAAGTTCTTTATCAGCTATTTTTAATTCCGCTGCACGTTTTCCCTTTTCCGCATTCTGAAATACAAGTTCTTTATTGGCAAGGATCAACTCTTTTGCCCGTTTTTCTTTTTCCTTATTTTGAAATACAAGTTCTTTATTGGCTAGGATTAATTCTGCCGCCCGTTTTTCTTTTTCCTTATTTTGAAATACAAGTTCTTTATTGGCTAGGATTAATTCTGCCGCCCGTTTTTCTTTTTCCTTATTTTGAAATACAAGTTCTTTATTGGCAAGGATCAATTCTGCCGCCCGTTTTTCTTTTTCATTGTTCTGAAAAGCAAGTTCCGTGTTAGCTACCTGTAAGTCGGTTACCCATTTTTGTTCTGCAGTATCCCTTGCTACAATCACTACACCCAATACATTTCCTTTGTCATCTTTATATACCGACCCGTTGAATAACACATCAGTAAGCTTTCCCTTTTTATGACGCAAGGTGAGCGGCGAATCGGATACTGAACCATTGGCAAAAACTTCCTGGTATACGTTGCGGGCTTTTTTCGGTTCGGTAAAGTATTCGAAGAAATCGGAACCCGTTAGCTCAGTGCGGCTCATGCCGGTTATATCAGCCAAAGCCTTATTCATGTCGGTAATTTTACCTTCGGCATTGATAGTGATCAATGGATCGAGGCTGGCTTCAATCAGACTTCTGGCGTAATGCGATTCTTTGTTCATCGGGTGATATATATGGGTTTCGGGCTTTCGGCTTTTAGTGTATCCTTATTTCAATAGCGGTAGATTCGAAACTCAGACAAGTAATTGTTATTTAATTCTCAGCATCAGAGTTCCCGATATCTTCGATCGGGCTCCGGCTTTTAACCTTAAGCTGTTTAAAGTGAGAGGGTGTAAGTCCTGTGATTTTTTTAAACTGATTGGATAAATGGGCTACACTGCTGTAGTGCATCATCCATGCAATTTCAGTGAGGTTTACTTCATTATAGATTATCAGTTCTTTTACACGCTCAATTTTATGTATGATGATGAATTTCTCAATGGTGGTTCCCTGGTATTCCGAAAACAAATTAGCCAGGTATGTGTAATCGAGGTTTAATTTTTCGCTCAGGTAATCCGAAAAATTGCTTTTGGGTAGTTCATCCGTATAATGAACCATTTCAATTATTATGGTTTTTATTTTCTCGATAAGCATGGCTTTTTTATCGTCCATCAGCTCAAGTCCCGACTCGCGCAAAGCTACACGGATTTGCTCACGCTGTATGTCGGTGATATTCTCCATTATTTCCACTTCGCCCATATTGACGATGAAGTGAAGGCCGAGTTTTTTCAACTCATCCTTTACCAGCATCTTGCAGCGGTTGCTGACCATGTATTTTATGTATAGTTTCAAGAGGTTCGGAATTAGGATTCATAGTTTGTTACATGAGCCGACTAGAAAACAAGGGAAATGATGAAGGGGGAAAAAGCAGAATCAGGAAATGCAAAACAGCGGCCCGGAAATTGCCGCTTATTGTGTGTTGTATGTTTGCCAGAAAAGGATTCCTCCGATACCCATAATGGCTATACCAACTATAGGCGACCATTTTACATGGTGAGGTTTATCTCTGCTGATTTCGATTTTTCCCAAATCTACCACTTTTTCATGGGTAAAAAAAGTTATTGTTGTGATAACGGTCAGGATGAGTCCGAGCAGGAATATGACCAGGCTGATTTTTTTCATTGTAATTGGATTAATTTGTAGTTGAAATTAGATCTTTGTGTTCAAAAAGTGCAAGCAAATCAGAGCGATCAGGGTTCCTGTTTCTATGAATCAGGTTATTACGTTAATTAACAAAAGAAGCGTGATGCGTGAAGGCTGAAATAATAATATTTCAAACATCAGTTATCACACCTCTTTTTGGTAGAGTATAAATCAACTTTAAGCATACCCTCAGGTTACTGTTAGTTTCTGTTATTCCAGTATTTTGAAAAGTTCTTTCAGGTCGGGGGATAAAATAACTTCGGTACGGCGGTTAGCAGCGCGACCTTCGGTTGTTTCGTTGCCTTTTACAGGATGAAAACTGCCTTTGCCGGATGCTGTTATGCGATTCGGATCGAAAGCATTATCTTTGGTTAAAACCCGAACAATTGAGGTAGCCCTTGCGGTACTGAGATCCCAATTGTCCTTGTACTGTTTTGTTTTAATAGGAACATTATCCGTATGGCCTTCAATTAACACTGTGATGTCCCTGGTGTTATTAAGAACTATGGCAAGTTTGGCAAGAGCTTCTTTCCCTTTAGGATCAACCACATCGCTGCCCGATTTGAACAATAGTTTTTCCTGCATCGAAACATAAACATTGCCATCTTTTATGTAAACACTCAGCTCGTCAGCCGAATAATTCAGAAGTGCGTTGGTAATTGAGTTTTTAAGGTTGTTCATCATATCCCGTTGTCTTTGAATAATATTCTGAAGATTCTGCAGGCGTATGGCCTGATCAGCAATTGTCATTTTCGATTGGGTATTTATTGCCTTCAGATTCTGCTGGGCAGTGGCATTTTCGCTTTGCAGGTATGCCTTTTCATCATTCAGGGTGTTCACCTGCTTGTAGCAATCACTCAACTGGTTGTGTGTATTGGCACTGTCCTTTTGAAGGTTTGAAACCCGCTCCCGTGATGCAACCAGTTTTTTGCTGGGTCCGCAGGATGTAAATACAATACCTGCAATTAAGGTAAGGGATGCAAGAAAGTAAACTGGTTTATTCATTTTTGGATTTTAAATGATTGGTTATTCTGCAAAGTTGAGACCAATTACACTCGAATGTGTTACATAACTATGTATTTTAGTTACATAATTCACATGTTTTCAATAAATCAGGACAGGTTAAAACAGTCGCTCAGCACAATGAAGTGTTTATCATTTGAGGGGCAAATAATCAGTTTTTAAGCAGAATCTGAATTATTGAATACAACGGTTTATCCCGGTATTAAAATTTAGACCCGCGCTTGTGGAGAGGCAACTGCTTTTTCATATTTCTGCACAGTGAAACGGGCCATCAGGTAACTTAAGGTTGATTCGGCTCCCTGGTTGAGGTTTACGTTGAATTCCTCCAGTCCGTCGTAACAGCCACCCGTACATGGATTATAGATGATCTGATTCAGGCGGTTTTTCCCCAGGAACCAGCTGAAAGCAATTTCCATTTTCAAACGATAATCGTTACGCTGAAATTCATCGAAAAATTTACTCAGCGAAATAATGGTATAAGCCACATCAATTGGTTGTTCACCAAAGTTTCCTGCTACTTCGCCTCTGAGTTTCCATTTTCTGTTTGATATTACTTCAATCCCGTTTTCATTAAATATTTGTGAAAGCAGAAAATCAAACGACGTTACCGCAATATCTTTATACCCGGCATTCCCGGTTAGTTTCCATGCATCCAGCAGGGCTTCCGGCATTATACTGTTGGCATATGTAAGCGATCCCTCGAACCATTCCCATTTTTCAGCCGATTCGTGTTTGTACATCTGAACCAGCCGGTCCGCAAAGGTTTCGATCAGGAAAAGGTTATCAAATAACTTATTCTTACTTTGATAGTAACACAAACCCTTTATAGCAAAAGCCATTGCCCGTGTTGAGTAAATGGAAATTAAACCGGGCTTGATTTTTTCGATCAGGATTTCGGCCTTTTTTGTGATTTCCGTGGGCAATAAATAGGACAGCGATAACAGGTATCCTATTGCCCACACAGCTCTCCCGTTGGAATCGTCAAGGTTGACGTGATTATTCTGAGTTGTAAAATTCCGCTCTTCATCCAAATAATTCAGCAGGGTGCCATCAGGCTGAAGGCAAAAGGCGATAAATTGCAAATACTTGCGTATGGAAGTAAGGTCTTTTTTATCATGTGTAATTTCGTAATGCATACACATGGTAACCAGGGCACGTGCATTATCATCAAGTGTGTATCCCGAATCGAGGTCGGGTTGGTTTTTTTTCGAAAACTGTATGATTCCGAATCCTGTTGTCATTTTAAAAAGGTGATCGAGTTTAATTTCGGGAAGATTATATTGTATTTTAATTTTTCCGTCAGCGAGCCTTTCGAATAGCATGGCATGGGCAACTGCAGAGTTTTCCCAGGCTGTAAACACAATTTTCTGCAAGGTGTTTGTGCTGATATTTTTTCGTAATTTATCATTCTTTAATAGCCTTATTACTGAATTGGCTAATTGCTTCGAATCGCGAAAATCGAAAATAATCCCGGTGTCCTTTGTGAGTACTTCTTTTGCATGTGGTATAGGTGTTGATATTATCGGGCAACCACAGCTCATAGCATATACAAAGGTTCCGCTTACGGCCTGGTTAGGGTCGTTGGTGGTGAAAAGGTAAATATCAGTCAGTTGCAGGTATTCGAGTAATTCGGGCAGTGGCAGGTAACTGTTTATAAACCGTACATGATCCTGAAGGGAGTATTCTACAACTTTTTGCTCAAGCATTTCCCTGTATTTTTCGCCTTCGTTTTTCACCACTTCGGGATGCGTTTTCCCGATTACCAGGAACATCACATTTGGTTTTGATTTGATAATGGCAGGTAATGCCTCAAGGGTTGTTTCAATGCTTTTTCCTGAGCCAAGAAGTCCAAACGTAGTAAGTACACTTCTGTCCTTGAGTCCATATTTCAGTTTTAATGATTTCTTGGTCGGATGCGATACCAGGTGTGTGCCATGGGCAATCACCGATATTTTTTCCTGCGGCACTCCATAATCACCGATAAGGATATTTTCGGATGTATGTGTCATTACCACAATTGACTGGCAAACCGCTGCTATGCTTTTAACTTTTTCTTTCAATTGTTCGTCGGGTTGCGGCAAAACAGTATGAAAAACAACAGCAACCGGTTTTTTCAGTGTGTAAATGAATTGCAGAAAAGCTTTTTCCTGTTCATGATAAAATCCAAATTCGTGCTGGATAAGAACTATCCTGACAGCCTCATCGTTATTGATATCGCCGGCAAGCTTTTCATACGAGGAAAGCGTGGAGGTGTTCAGCGTATATTTTACTTCGGCGGGGTATAGGTAAGATGTGTCTCCTGTTTCGAGCGCACAAACTTTCAAGGAGAGCGAATTGCTGAATTTATTGTTCAGTGCTTTTATCAGATCCTGCGAATAGGTTGCTATGCCACATTCCCGTGGGGGATAGGAAGTAATAAACAGGATTTCGGCCCGGTCATGCGATTGATCCGGTTCAATGTTTAGCGTATTGCTTTCGGGTGCTGAAAGGGTTAGTTTTTTATTTTCGGGGAGATATATTCTTTGGCTTTGATCAGCCTGAGAAGTTAGTTGGTTGAAAAAGGTTCTGTTTTTCATTTTCAGAAGTATTAGTTAACAGTATGAACTTGAACTTAATTGATTTTTTTATAGGCAGCGTCAGCCAGCCAATGGAAATCAGATGTATATGGCTCATAAGCTGAAACGGTATTTTTTGCCGGATCATTTATTGTTTTATCCATACCTGATTTTTGCACCAGCGGGCTCGGAAACCTCAAAAGATGGCGCTTGCCTGCCCTACTTACTAATGACGTTTCGGGTGCAATTCCTTTTTTAATTTTTTGCCGGACTTTCTTTTTTGCTGCTGACATTTGATATCTTTTTTATTTTTTTCAAAATCGGGTCGATTCCTAATAACTCAGGCATAGTGTCGCCTAATAAAAATCCCCAGGGTTTTAATGGCTCAACGTTGTCGAAAATGAGTTTAACAATGGCTAAAAGCGGGATGGAAAGGAACATGCCCGGAACTCCCCATAAAGCATTGCCTGCTATTACAACGATGATCGAAAAAAGTGCATTGATCTTTACCTTGGATGCAACTATTTTAGGAACGATGTAATTATTATCAATCAGTTGTATGATGTAATAAATTATCAGAACATAAATGGCATACCAGGCAGAGTCCTTGGTGGCAAATGCAACTGCCATTGGTATTGCAACGGCTATAAGGCCACCGATATATGGAATAAGATTGAGCAAAGCCCCTATGATGCCCAACAAAATAGCATACTCAATTCCAAGTATGAGCAAAGCGGTAATCTCCAGAACTGCTACTATTGCTGTTTCAATTATCAATCCCACGAGATACTGCTGTATTACTGATTTCGTTTTAGTTACAATAGATCCTACCTGATCCTGGTTTTCAGGACCAAAAAGTTTTCGGATAAAATCGAGCAGCAGAGGTTCGTAGAATAAGATTAAAAATATATAGACAGGTATCAAAAACAGGATAACCAGTCCACTGCCAACATTCATGAGGGTTTGCCCAATGGCTGAACTGCTGTTGTTAAAGAGTTCGCTTTTAGCTTCAGTAATCCATTCGTGAATTTTTTTAGGATCAATATGAAAATATCCTGATGACCAGGAAATGGAATTATTAAATACTTCGGTAAATCGTTCAACAAGCACTGGCCACGATTCGCTGAACCTGCTGGCCTGCGAATAAATAAGCATACCTAATCCGATGATAAGTAATATTGTGATCAGCAGCGAAAGCACAATTGCAATGACCCTGTTAATCCTGAGCCTGACAAAGAACAATACCACCGGTTGGAGAACAATGGCAATTATTGCAGCAAAAACAAGCGGAACAATAATGCTTTGAGCAATATACAGCATTGTTATTAAAGTAAACAGGCCAACAATGAGGATCGTTGTTTTAGCGTAAAACGGAATTTTCATTTCATTGTAAGTCACAGCTTTCTGTTTTTGTTGCTTGTATATTGAAACTGCCCTGAAACTTTTTCGTCCCAAGGCAGTTTGTTTTGCTTAACCAGCCTTACATACTATTTAGTTTTTGCCTGTGCCTGCTCAGCAAGATCAGTTACATCTTCTTTAACCTTTTCGAATTTTTCGGTAATACTCTCTTTAAACTCATTGAATTTATCTTTCATAGAATCTTTGTAGTCCTTTCCCTTTTTCGAAATTTTCATCCGGGTATCCGATCCTTTGTCAGGGGCTAACAAAAGCCCTAAAACAGCTCCGGTTGCGATACCGGCTAACACGCCCAACAATACTTTTCCTGCGCTCATAATTTTTGTTTTAATGGTTTATAATAATATGATCAAAAGCAATAAGATAATTATGATTGCACCTACTGAAATGTAAACACCGCCACCTAACTCACTGATTTGTTTTTTAATTGAACGGACTTCTTTTCTTAATTCGCGCTTTTCAGCCGCTTTGAGATCCGATTTGTCCATATCTTTTATTTCATTGAGCCTTAACTCAAGGGTTTTTACTTTTGCTGCATCGGCCGGATTAGTAATTACTACCGAGGTCGGGTTTGTTTCTGTTTTAGTTGCAGCACTTGTTTGCCCCGGGTAAAATGTTAACGACAAGAATATTGCCATAACAGCAAATGTGATCTTTTTCATTTTGTTGATTATTAATTGGTTCAATTTATAAGATTCTCCTGCCCTGGATTACACGGAATATTACCGCAATAAGCGCTATAACAAGGAGTATGTGAATTATACCTGTGGCACTGTAAGCAAAAAATCCAATTGCCCAGGCGATGACCAGGATGACTGCGATGAGGTAAAGTAGGCTTCCCATGACTTTAATTTTATTAGATGGTGGTTAGGTTTTTAGAAACAATAGTTTTAACGCCATCGGTTCTGTGTTCGTGAACTATTAATTACATCCACAAAGGTATATCCGGTCGTTTCCTGAAGCATTACACAATTGTGAAGGATATTTACATCATTCACACATTGACAAAATACTAAGTTTCAAATACCAAG
>CAZBZA010000020.1:0-19786 GCA_964495865.1 uncultured Lentimicrobiaceae bacterium | reverse complement strand
AAATGATGGACTTTATGGTTCATAAAGATATGATGAAGGAACTTTTACCTAAATTTGGGAAATAGGTGTTAGGGTTTAGGGATTGGGGTTTAGGGACTTTAATCTCAAGATTTAATTACTAATTCTGAAAATAATTCTAAATATCCAAAAACTACAAACTAGCATTCCCTAAAACCAAACCACCAAACCCTAAACCATGCAGCAACATTCACGCTTACAGCACGAAGCCGAGCCAAACGAAGGATATATCCGTAAATTAATTGCAGAAGGCGAACACCAGCAACTCGATTTCAAATTCGGGATTAACGATTCACGCAAAATAGCCCGCACACTTGCCGCATTTGCCAATACTGACGGAGGCCGGCTTCTGATCGGGGTTAAAGATAACGGATCCATTGCCGGAGTTCGATCGGAAGAAGAATTCTATATGATTCAGGCTGCTTCCGAAATGTTTACCCGGCCGGTAGTGCCTTTTGAAGTAAAGGAATGGACGATCAACCAGAAAAAAGTTCTCGAAATCATAGTACCCGCAATTAAAGGCATATTACATTCGGCACCCGAAAAGAAAGATGATTACCTCGTTTATACCCGGGTGAAAGATGAGAATTATCCTGTGAACAGTGTGTGGCTTAAAGCACACAAATGGCGGAATTCAACAACAGGTACTTTTATCCGCTTCGCCGAAAGCGAGAAATTTCTGCTGAATTACCTGGAAACAGAACCTCCCATTACGCAATCGCGGTATTGCAAACTGGCTAATATAAATAGCCGGACAGCCGAAAATATTATAGCAGGTTTTGTGGCCATCGGAATGGTAAATATTGTTTTCACTAAACAAGGCGTGGTTTACAAACTTAGCGAAACTTATACCAATCTTACTCCAGAACAACGTTTGAAACAGATCACCTCACATGTTTCGAAATAATAGCATATGATCGCGATACTATCACCGGCTAAATCCTTGAATTTCGAAAGCAAAGCGCCTTTTGAAATTGCAACATTACCTCATTTTACTAAAGATGCTGATTACCTGGCCGGCAAATTAAAAAAACTGAAATCGAACGAACTTGGTGCTTTGATGGACATTTCGCCCAAACTTGCCCAACTCAACGCCGAACGATATGCCATCTGGAAAAGTGCACCCGAAAAACAAGCCATTTATGCCTACGATGGTGATGTATATGATGGATTAAATGCACAAACTCTTTCGCTTGCCGAAATCGAATTTGCACAGCAACATCTGCGGATACTTTCAGGGTTATACGGTTTATTGAAACCACTCGATGTCATTAAACCATACCGCATTGAAATGGGGACTTCGTTTGCCACACCTAAAGGTGAAAATTTATATAAATACTGGGGCGACAGAATAACCGACCAGTTGAAAAAAAATATAAAAGAAAGTGGCAGTAATGTACTCGTTAATCTTGCGTCGCAGGAGTATTTTGCGGCAATCAACACAAAAAAGCTCAAAGCCCGTATCATTACACCTTCCTTTAAAGACAGAAGCAACGATAAATATGCGATCATTTCTTTTTTCGCCAAGAAAGCCCGCGGAATGATGAGCAGGTTCATTATTGAGAATGCAATTACCGATTACGAAATGCTGGTTGGCTTCGATGAAAGCGGTTATCATTTCAATCATGGGCTTTCAAAAGGCGATAATTGGGTGTTTACCAGGGGATAAATCGCGATTGTTAATAAATATTTTTATAATGTTCAAATCTGCGGATAGGTTTGTAAAGAGTTTCAGTAATGCCGCTCGTGGCATAGTCTATCTTTTTAAAAGCCAGCCCAACGCCCGCATTGAACTTATTATAGCTGTTTTTGTAATTATTGCAGGGTTTCTCTTCAGAATTCAAAGTTTTGAGTGGCTCAGCATATTGCTGTGTATAGCGCTGGTGTTGGGTTTGGAAGGAATTAACACAGCACTTGAAACTCTTTCAAACAAGGTTCATCCGCAATTTGATAATGAAATAGGAAAAGTAAAAGATGTTGCTGCCGGTGCTGTGCTTATTGGTGCCATTGTAGCTGCCATTATCGGATTTATTATTTTTGCACCCCGGATTTTAATTTTATTTGGAATTTGAATCAATAACGGGATACTAAATTATGACAATAACGGCATTTGCAGATACACTTTACAGGAATCGCTAATTGCGTACCCATAAACCCAAACTCCTAAAGCCTAATCCCTTCGCAAATATGATACTAATCGCTGACGGCGGATCAACCAAAACAGACTGGCGCCTTATTAAAGACGGAAGAGAATACAAAAAAATACAAACATCCGGATTTAATCCGTACCTGGTTGGCAGCGATGAAATTGAAGAAATACTGTGGAAAGAACTCCAGCCTTATTTCGACAATAATGCAGTAAGCGCAGTTTACTATTATGGAGCAGGATGTTCAACAGCTGTTAAAAATCAGATTGTTGAAACGGCTTTTGAGAAAATTTTTACAAAAGCGAAATTGTATATCAGTCACGATTTGCTGGCCGCATCCCATGCGTTATGTGGCGACAAAGAAGGCATAGCAGCCATACTCGGAACAGGCTCAAATTCATGCTACTACGATGGAAAGGATATCAAAGATGGCATTTTCTCGCTAGGTTATTTCTTTGGTGACGAAGGAAGTGGGGCCTACCTGGGGAAACAACTTATTACCGCATACTTACACAAGGAATTACCTGAAGATATAGCACAAAAACTTAGCGCAGCATACCCGTTGAGCCTCGAAAATATTCTCGATGCCGTTTATACCAAGCCTGCCCCGAGTCGTTTTCTTGCATCATTCAGCAATTTCATCAACGAAAACCGCGATCATCCTTATATTTTTAACCTTATTACCGAAGCTTTCAGGGCATTTTACAAATACCAGGTATGCTGCTATGCCAGGCATAAAGAAGTTCCGGTTCATTTTGTAGGATCAGTTGCATACCATTACAAAGATATTTTAACGGAAATCGGACTGGAATTCGGTGTTAGAACAGGAAAATTTATCAAAGCTCCAATTGATGGACTTGTGGAATACCATCAGGAAAACATATAGCCTTAGAGTCAACGTAAATTACTTCAGAATAAACTTCATTCCTTTTTACTACCTGCCTCAAATTTCAGCGCTCCTGAATTGATGCAATAACGCAAACCTGTTGGCTGGGGACCATCATTAAAAACATGCCCCAGATGCCCGCCACATTTAGCGCATAATACTTCTGTTCGCAACATTCCGTGGGTATAATCCCGTTTCTCCACTATGTTTTTATTAGTAGCAGGTTCATAAAACGCAGGCCATCCACAGCCGGAATTGTATTTGGTTTTAGACTTAAAAAGTTCGGTTCCGCATGCTGCGCACAAATAGGTTCCTTCCTCGAATAAATCATCATACTCGCCGGTGAAAGGCCTTTCGGTTCCTTTTTCGCGTAAAATATTGAATTGAACCGGGCTTAATAACTTTCGCCATTCATCATTAGTCTTGTTAATTTCGAATGTATCCATGGTAGATGTTGTTGATTTTGAAAGGTTTTTACTACCTGTTTTTTGCGCGCAGGCCGAAAAGGAAAGGCATATCAACGCTATGATCCATATTTTACCTAGATAGTTCTGCATTAGAACAGATTTTAAAATCATTTTATTAATTCCTAAAACAATTTGCTCCGAACTTTAGTTTTACCAGGGATTCACAAAAATCCTTAATTTTATTCCTGAATTCAACCTGATTAGATTTGCCAACTTATCACAATCAGTTGAGAAATACATTTTGAATAATTCTGATCGCCCCTCGCCTTGTCTCCTTTTCGCCCCTTCCAAAACTTGGTAACTACAATATTTAACAGATTCTTAATCTATGGATACTTTTCTGATCATAAGTGGCTTTATTCTGCTCTTAGCCGGTATTGCAGGATGCATTTTCCCGTTTTTACCAGGTCCACCTTTGGCTTATGGCAGTCTTATACTTTTACAAATATCAAATTACGAGCCATTTACCGAAAAGTTTCTTATCATATGGGCTTTGGTTACAACTGCAGTTGTGATTGCCGATTATTACATTCCCATTTGGGGAACTAAAAAATTCGGCGGAACAAAAGGAGGCGTCTGGGGAGCAACCATTGGACTTATTGTGGGGATATTCTTTTTTCCACCTTTGGGATTGATAATCGGTCCGTTTCTAGGTGCTTTTGCAGGTGAAATAATTAATAAGCAGGATAGCAATAAAGCATTTCGATCAGCCATTGGTTCATTCGTTGGTTTCGTCGCCGGAACGCTCATGAAGCTCGGAATCACCGTAGTAATGGGATATTATTTTATTACAGCCCTCTGGTGAAAAGAAAACGGGTTCGTTCGAAAAAATCTCATCAGGATATCCAATTCCTGTTAGTGTAAGACCTTTGGCAGGAACTGAATAACCTGCCGCACTCCTGTTCTGACTATCAATTATTTGTTGAAATTCAGCAGCAGATATTTTCCCTCTTCCTGCATCCAGCAAAGTTCCGACTATTGCCCTGACCATATTACGTAAAAAACGGTCGGCACGAATAGTAAATTTCAGAAAATGGCCATCATCGTCCCAACGTGCGACATGAATATCACAGAAAAAATTGTTAACCTGTGTATGAACCTTGCTGAAGCTCTTAAAATCGTGCCGCCCCAGTAACATTGATGCACATGTATTCATCATTTCAATATCAAGGTTGCCATGCACAAAGTATGCCTGGCTATAATAAAAGGGATCTTTTTTCCTGATAATGAGGTATTCATATTCGCGCCACAAGGCACTAAACCGGGCATGGGCACCTGGTATTACAGGTTTAATTCCGGTGATAGCAATATCATGCGGAAGAAATCTGTTGAGTCTGAGAACTAATTGACTAAGTGCGTCTTCACTAAAAACAGTTTCTGAATCGAAATGTGCATAAAAAGTACTGGCATGCACACCGGCATCCGTTCGACCACATCCGGTTACGTGATCCCTTAATCCCGCAATTTTTGTTAATCCGCTTTCAACAAAATCCTGCACGGTAGCAGCATTTGGCTGTATTTGCCAACCTCCGTATGCAGCTCCGCTGTATGATAATTGTAAAAAATACCTGTATCCCATTCTTCCTCCGGTTTACAAAAGTAGCTTTTTTACATAAAAAACATTATATTTTTATATTTAAATATAAGCCTATAATGTGAGTATCATAACTTTATACTTGTCTTTTAGAAGGGTTATAAATTACATGAAAAAATTAAAAAACTAAGGCAAATATGCTGTCAATACTAATAAGAATTATATCTTTACAGCCTCGATTGTGAATCAATTAACAATGTATAATTATACTAATCAAGTAATTACAAACAAATTAATTTAAAATGACAAACACTGAAGTACTAATTCATGAACTGGTTGAGAAGCATGGCAAAACCCGCAATGCTTTAATGCCGGTTTTGCAGGGTATAGTATCCCGCGAAAAATTTCTTTCGGAAGAAGCAATGATTGCAGTTGCACGCGAATTGGACCTTTCGGCAGCAGATGTGTACGGAACCGCTTCATTTTACACTTTCCTCGATACCAAGCCACGTGGCAAGAATATCGTAAGGGTTTGTAAGACTATTTCGTGCCATATGCAGGGGAAAGACACTATTATCAAGGCAATTGAGAATCACTTGCTGGTAAAAGTGGGTGAAACAACTCATGACAATAAATTCACTTTGCTTACTGCAAATTGTCTTGGATGGTGCCACAAAGGCCCGGTTATGCTTGTAAACGACGAAGTTTTCCCTTCGGTTACTCCCGAAAAGGCAATCGAAATCATTGAAGAATTCGCAAAGAAAACCAATTAAAACCTAAGGTAGAAATCCCTAATACTATGGAACAGAAACAATTAAAAAAAATTGATATAATCTTTGGCTGGGACGATAAATGCACTCCCATACAGGTTGTAGAAAAATCGATAAAGAAAACGCCTGAAAGTATTATCCTCGATATGATTGATTCGGGGCTTAAAGGCCGTGGAGGAGCTGGCTTTCCAACCGGTTTAAAATGGAAGTTTTGCCGTAACGAAGAAGCTGACGCCAAATATGTAATCTGCAATGCCGACGAAGGTGAGCCAGGAACATTTAAAGACCGTGAAATTCTGGATCGCGTTCCTGAAAAGATTTTTGCCGGGATGACTATTTGCGGATTTGTTATCGGAGCAAGCGAAGGTTATATCTACGTAAGGGGCGAATACAACTTCATGTTAAAAACCCTGCAACAAAAGATTGATATCTTTAACCAGCAGTTACAAGCAATGAAAGTAGATTTTCATATTTTCCTCCGTTCCGGAAGTGGTGCTTATGTTTGCGGTGAAGAATCAGCCCTTTTCGAATCGATGGAAGGCAAACGGGGCGAACCACGCAATAAACCACCATACCCAACTGTAGCTGGTTACAATAACAAACCAACCGTTATCAATAATGTAGAAACACTGGTTTACACTTCCGAAATCTGCCGGATGGGTCCGGAGCAATTCAAAGCACTGGGAACCAACGACTCAAGGGGATCAAAAGTTTTTTCCGTTTCGGGCGATACCCCGATTGCAGGGATTTACGAACTTGAATTAGGCATGCCTTTAAAAGATTTCGTGGATGAATTTGGCGATGGTGATACCAAAGCTATTCAAGTCGGGGGCGCATCAGGACATTGCGTTCCGCGGAAGAAATTCAACGATACCATTATCGGTTTCGAGGGAATACCCACAGGAGGCTCAATGATGATCTTCAACTCAAGCCGCTCGATGTACAATGTGCTTCACGACTATCTCGAATTTTTTACGGAAGAATCATGTGGACAATGCACACCATGCCGAATCGGTTGTCAGCAACTGCTAAAAGGTATCGAAGCCGTAAAAAAAGGCGAACGCCCGCCTGCTTATCTTGATGATCTGAAACGTCTGACAGGCACAATGAAAATTGCTGCTAAATGTGGACTCGGACAGTCAGTCGCCAATCCGTTTACATCTATCGTTGATAATTTCCGCGAAGAGATCATTTACTAATCAAGCTCTTTTAAACCCATAAAATAGGAGAAAAACACCATGAGTAAATATATGGTTAACCTGAAAATAAACAATACCCCTATTCAGGTTGAAGAAGGCACCACCATACTGGAAGCCGCCAAACGCCTGAATTTCCGTATCCCTACCCTTTGTAATCACCCGGATCTCACTGTTGCAGGCAACTGCCGCGTTTGTGTGGTCGAAGTTAAAGGGGCCCGCTTGCTGGCAGCTTCATGCGCCACCCCGGTTTCAGAAGGCATGGAAGTGAATACAAACAGCGAAAAAGTACGAATTGCACGTAAACATGTTCTCGAACTCCTGTTATCGGAGCACAATGCCGATTGCACCAAATGCTTTAAAAACGGGCATTGTGAACTTCAGGAACTGGCTTCGGAATATCGCTATGGAGATCATATTTTCATTGACCTGGTAAAATCAGGCGATAAAGTTCTGGATATTTCATCACCATCTATAACAAAAGATGCCAGCAAATGTATCCGTTGTCAGCGTTGTGTTCGCACCTGTACGGAATTACAATCTGTTAGTGCTCTGGCAGTTGTAAATAAGGGAGATCATCAAACCATCTCAACATTCCTCGGCAAACCATTAAACGATGTAGTTTGTACCAACTGCGGACAATGTATCAACCGTTGCCCGACAGGAGCTTTGTACGAAAGAAATTACATGGAAGAAGTATGGCAAGCCATATACGACCCTAACAAATTTGTGGTTGTTGAAACGGCTCCTGCTACCCGTGTTGCTCTCGGTGAAGACTTAGGACTTGAGCCAGGAGTAAGGGTTACAGGAAAAATGGTATCAGCACTGCGTAAAATGGGATTTAGTAAAATTCTGGATACAGATTTCTCCGCCGACCTTACCATTATGGAAGAAGGCACCGAATTGCTAACCCGTCTGAAAAGAGCAATCGTTGACAAGGATGAAACTGTTAAACTGCCAATGATGACATCCTGTTCGCCAGGTTGGGTAAAGTTCCAGGAGCATATATTCCCTGAATTGCTTGATAATCTATCTACATGCAAATCACCGCAGCAAATGTTTGGCTCGCTGGCAAAAACCTATTATGCTGACAAGGTTAACATTAAAGCTGAAAATATGGTGGTTGTTTCAATTATGCCATGTACTGCCAAAAAATTTGAATGCAACCGCCCCGAAATGCGCGACTCAGGTTTTAAAGATGTTGATTTCGTGCTTACAACCCGCGAACTGGCCATGATGATTAAACAGGCTGGTATTGAATTCGATAAGCTTGAAGATGATTCATACGACAGCATTTTAGGTGAATCAACCGGAGCTGCTGTTATTTTTGGAGCCACAGGAGGAGTTATGGAAGCCGCACTCCGGACAGCATATGAAATTATAACAGGGAATGAAGTTCCTTTTACAAACCTGAATATTCAACCTGTAAGGGGCATGGAAGGTGTAAAAGAGGCTAGTATAAAAATTAAGAACACCAAACCAGAATGGAATTTCCTCGAAGGAGTGGAACTTAAAGTTGCAGTAGCTCATGGACTTTCAAATGCCAAACAACTGATGGAAACCATAAAATCAGGAAAAGCAACCTACCATTTTGTTGAAGTGATGGGATGCCCCGGAGGATGTATTGGCGGTGGTGGACAGCCAATTCCAACATCGGCTGAAATACGCAAAAGAAGAACCGAAGCCATTTATGCCGAAGACATGGGAAAACCCATTCGTAAATCGCACGAAAACCCTGAAATTGTTGAGGTTTATAAAGAATATCTCACACATCCGCTTGGGCATAAATCACACGAACTGTTGCACACACATTATAAAGCCCGTAAACGCTACTAATTATCTGTCAACTAACCCAAAGGCCGCCCTGTAACGGGGCGGCTTTTGTATTTTCTCAAAGATAGCTCGCCGCAGCCAAACCCTTTCAAGTCATGCCCGAATTAAGTCAAATCAGCCTGCAAAAACACAATATTAATAGCAGATAAACCTCTATTATTTAGATCAATTATAAATTTACTGTTATTTAATTAACAATGTGAATAAAATAACAATGAGTTTGTTTTTTACTTTAAAACATCTAATTTTGCACTCTGTAAGCATGAAACCATTAAATGAATTATCTCACTCATTTAAAAGACTTTAACAAGAATTGAATTGATTAGACGCGACTGAAATGAAATTAAAAGATATAGCAACCGTACTCAATGCTGAAGTAATTTGCGGACACAGCAAGCTCGAACGAGAAGTTGAAGCTGTTTTTGCTTCGGACCTGATGAGTGATGTGCTTACAATTGACAGTGACAAACTCCTGCTCCTTACCGGGCTGGTAAATATACAGACTATACGCACCTCCGAAATGTCGGATATAAAGAACATTATACTCGTACGAAATAAAAAAGCCAGCCCCGAAATGATTGCGTTAGCTGAGGAAAACAGGATAGTAATTATGCAGTGCAGCTACTCTATGTATAAATCATGCGGATTACTGTTTCAGAATGGATTAAACCCTGTATACTAAACTAAAACGCGATGCGATTCGAATACAACATTGAAGCTGGAAACTTTACTAAAGCGGGTGATGCTTCGAGCAGTTTTAAGAAAATACTAAAACAGCTGAATGTTGATCCTCAAATCATTAAACGCATCGTAGTTTCGCTTTACGAAGGAGAAGTAAATATAGTTGCTCATGCTAATGGCGGAAAAGTGATTTGCGAAGTTGACACAAACCGCGTAAAAATACAATTGATTGACGAAGGCCCTGGCATCCCTGATATTAATAAAGCAATGCAGGCAGGTTATTCGACCGCTTCAGCAAAAGTGAGAGAGATGGGATTCGGTGCAGGAATGGGTCTTCAGAATATAAAAAACAATGCCGATACTTTTCATATTCAAAGCGAAGTGGGTGTCGGTACTGAGCTTGAAATAATTGTTAACCTGCCAAAAGCCGGATAAATGGACAGCAAACATTTTCATCATGCATTAAAAATAAGCGACGACCTCTGCATCGGATGCTCGCATTGCATGAATGTATGCCCTACCGAAGCCATCAGGGTGCGTAATGGAAAAGCAATATTATACGAAAACCGTTGTGTCGATTGCGGTGAATGCTTTAAAGCATGTCCGGTAAGCGCTATTTTTATTGATCAGGACGACTTTAAACGGATACAGGCGTTCAAATACCGTATTGCCTTGGTACCTGCGGTTTTCATTGGTCAGTTTCATGAAGGCATTTCGCGCGACCAGATATTTGCTGCCATTCTCGCCAACGGCTTCACTCACATTTATGAAGTTGAAACAAGTGTTGATCTTCTTGCCAGGGAAGTAAAAGCATATGCTAAAGCGCATCCTGAAAAGAAACCACTGATATCTTCCTTCTGTCCGGCCATAATCAGGTTAGTGCAAGTTAAATTCCCTGCTTTAACAGAGCATATCATGCTTCTGAAGCCGCCATTAGATATTACTGCTTTATATTGCCGAAAGGAACTAACTGATCAGGGTATAAATCCTGCCGAAATTGGTGTTTTTTATATAACTCCCTGCGCTGCTAAAATTGCAGCTATCAAAAGCCCTGTAGGCGAAGATTATTCAATGATTACCGGTGTTATCAATATGGACACGCTGTATAACAAAGTCTACAAATATATCCGCAACGACAGGTCAACAATCCCTGTAAGCATCCCGAATAAGCAGCTTTCGAAAACCGCTTTGCAATGGACGCTTACCCACGGTGAAGCATCGCACGTTCCTGGTCGCAGCCTGGCCATCGACGAAATCCACAATGTGATTGAGTTTCTTGAAAAAATTGAAAATGCCGAAATAGCTGATCTTGATTTTCTCGAACTTCGTGCCTGCGACGAAAGTTGTGCCGGCGGAGTCCTGCTTTCGACCAACAGGTTCCTGGTAGCTGAACGTTTGCGGGCATATGCAGCAGTAGCCGATATAAATGATTCTCAGCAGGAGGGCATTAACAAGTATTCCGATTATTTGCTCAGAAGGATCAACATTCAGTCAATCAAACCGCGCAGCATGATGAAACTGGATGAAAACATGGAAGAGGCCATGCGTAAAATGGAGAAATCGACCCGCATGCTGCAATGCCTGCCGCTGACTGATTGTGGTGCCTGCGGTTCGCCCAATTGCCAGGCTTTTGCCAATGATATCGCTTTGGGAGAAGCGGACATCAGGCAATGTATTTTTATTCAAAAAAACCGGGAACAAACCGGCGAGCTTACCCCAGACGAATCGCTCGAAATGCTGAAAAGCATATGGGGAAATGATAAATTTTTCTCGAACCGTAAATAACACAAATATAAAATGCAGGTAAAAGACATAATAACAACACTTGAATTAAAAGTTTTCGGCGGAAGCCAGGGTCTGGATCGCGAAATCACTGGAGGATATACATCTGATTTACTAAGCGATGTTATGGGATATGCCGAAAATGGCAAAATATGGATCACCTTACAAACACATAAAAATGTAATTGCAATTGCTTCGTTAAAGGAACTGGCAGCTGTGATCCTGATAAAAGGAAATGATCCTGACACCGATATGCTTGCTCAGGCTAAAGAAGAAGGTATTCCTGTACTTGGAACCAACGAGGAAGCTTTTGAAATTACGGGGAAATTATTCAACCTGCTAAACAGCTAAAAATGAACAGTTACCGGGCTGATCTGCATATCCATACCGTATTGTCACCTTGTGGCAGTCTGGATATGAGCCCGGCAAATATAATAGAAAAAGCCCGCGAAAAAGGCCTCGATATTATCGGAATAACAGATCACAACTCAACCAGGCACTGTAAACTTATCAGCAAACTGGCAGCAACCGAGGGAATATTTGTCCTGATGGGCGCCGAAGTAACCACCCGCGAAGAAGTTCATTGCCTTTCGTTCTTTGAAAATGATGATCAATTATCGGATTTTCAGGCATACCTGGAAGCACACCTCCCTCCTATACTGAATGACACCCAAAAATTCGGGTATCAGGTTGTAGTTGATGAAGATGAACAAATAATCGATGAAATTGAGTTCCTGCTAATATCGGCACTCGACCAATCCATTGACCAGGTTG
Source organism: uncultured Lentimicrobiaceae bacterium (assembly GCA_964495865.1). Classification (GTDB taxonomy): domain Bacteria; phylum Bacteroidota; class Bacteroidia; order Bacteroidales; family UBA4417; genus UBA4417. The sequence continues at coordinate 7,698 of CAZBZA010000020.1, read as the reverse complement.
AGCAGAAAGTTCATTCGTTAGGTGGGATTTTTGTACCCGCGCATATCGACAGGCCGAGTTACAGCATCACCAGCCAGCTCGGGTTTATTCCGGCAGGACTGAACATTGATGCCATTGAGATTTCTGCCACTTGCAAAGCTGAATCAGTTCGTCCTTTCATCACCAAACAAAAGGATGTAAAAATTATCAGAAATTCGGATGCCCATTATGTGGATCAGATAGGAAAAGTATTCACTACCTTTGAAATGGAACACCGCAGCTTCGCTGAAGTAAAACTGGCACTGCACGGAATGCTGGGTCGTAATACAAATATCGCATGAAGGATTTAGCTCTTCACATACTCGATATACTTCAGAACTCAGTAACCGCAGGTGCTACTCTGATTGAACTGAAAATAAACGAAGATCCTTCTATGGATGTGTATTCAGTAAAATTTACTGACAACGGAAAAGGTATGGATGCAGCTACGGTGCAAAAGGTAACCGATCCTTTTTTCACCACACGGACCACCCGGAAAGTAGGACTCGGATTGCCTTTATTGAAGCAAAATGCAGAACAAAGCGGAGGAAGGCTTACTATTCATTCAACACCAGGCAACGGAACAGAGGTTGAAGCCGTTTTTGGCTACAGCCATATCGACAGGCTACCAACAGGCGATATTGCAGGAACAATGGCACTCACTGTTTCATCCTATCCGGCTATTGAATTCATTTATACCCACAACACACCCGATGGCACTTTTATATTCGACACCAGGGAAATAAAAGAAACGCTGGAGGATGTTCCGATTAGCAACCCACAGGTTATCGCATTCATGAAAGATCTGATCCGCGAAAACCTTGAAGCAATAAAAGCATCATAAATAATTTTTAAAGAAATTTACTAATCATTGTAAAAACTAAATCAAATGACCAAGATCACATCACTGTCTGATTTAAGGCGGATTAAATCTGACGTAGAAGCTAAAATGAGCCTTCGCGAACGGAGCGAAACTCCTGAAAGCATGGTTCAGATCAGAGTTGCAATGGCGACTTGCGGAATAGCATCCGGTGCCAAAATTGTAATGGAATACATGATCGATGAACTTGACAAACGCAACATCCCTGCCATAGTTACACAAACCGGCTGCATGGGATACTGTTATGCCGAACCTACTGTTGAAATAACACGTCCAGGACACGGCCCTATTGTATTTGGGTTTGTCGATTCGAAAAAAGCGGATCAGATCATCGAAAAATACATCAAAAACGGTGAATTACTCGATGGCATTATCCCTGTTAATTATGAAAATATTGAAGGCAAGTAAAAAATCCTGGAGGAAAACACTATGACACAATACAAAATGCACCTGTTGGTGTGCGGAGGAACCGGTTGCAGGGCTTCGGAAAGCGAACTGCTGTTTCACAACCTAAAAAAAGAAGTTCTCGAAAAAGGTCTTGAAAATGAAGTTCAGGTTATTACTACCGGCTGTTTTGGATTTTGCGAAAAAGGACCTATCGTAAAAGTAATGCCCGACAACACGTTCTATACCCAGGTAAAACCTGAAGATGCTATAGAAATAATTGCCGAACATGTTATAAAAGGACGTAGGGTTACCCGACTGCTATATGTTAATCCTGAAACTGAACAACATGTGGCTGATTCAAAACACATGGGATTTTATCGCAAACAGCTGCGTATAGCTTTACGTAACTGCGGATTTATTGATCCTGAAAATATTGAAGAATACATTTCGCGCGACGGTTATGCTGCTTTAGCAAAATGTTTGACCGAAATGACACCTGCACAGGTGATAGAAGAAATGAAGAAAAGCGGTCTGCGCGGACGCGGCGGCGGTGGTTTCCCAACAGGTCTCAAATGGGAAATTACAAGCAAAAGCCAGGCAGATCAGAAATATGTGGTTTGTAATGCTGACGAAGGTGACCCGGGTGCATTTATGGACCGTTCCATCCTCGAAGGTGATCCACATTCAGTAATTGAAGCTATGGCTATTTGCGGTTACTGCATTGGTGCCGACAAAGGAGTTGTTTATATCCGTGCCGAATATCCGCTGGCAGTCGAAAGACTTAAAATTGCTATGAAACAGGCATCGGAATTCGGATTATTGGGAAAAGATATTTTCGGAACCGGTTTTAATTTCGAAATTGATATCCGCTACGGAGCCGGCGCATTTGTTTGTGGTGAAGAAACAGCACTCATTCATTCGATGGAAGGCTTACGAGGCGAACCAACCATTAAACCGCCATTCCCAAGTGTTTCGGGATACCTCGAAAAACCAACCAATGTTAATAACGTTGAAACTTTCGCCAATGTTCCTGTTATCATCAATAAAGGAGCTGATTGGTTTGCTTCCATCGGAAGTGAAAAATCGAAAGGAACTAAAGTTTTTGCCCTTGCCGGAAAAATTAATAACGTAGGTCTCATCGAAGTACCGATGGGAACAACTTTACGTGATATTATTTTCGAAATCGGCGGCGGAATAAAAGATGGTAAAAAATTCAAAGCCGTTCAAACCGGTGGTCCTTCGGGCGGTTGCTTAACTGAAAAACATCTGGATATACAAATCGATTTTGATTCACTCACGGCTGCTGGTTCCATGATGGGATCAGGTGGTATGATTGTAATGGACGAGGATGATTGTATGGTTTCCATTGCAAAATTCTACCTCGATTTTACGGTTGAAGAATCATGTGGCAAATGTGCTCCCTGCCGTATTGGTAACAAGCGTTTGAACGAAATGCTCGAAAAAATCTGCGAAGGCAAAGGAACCATGCACGACTTAGATCTGCTTCGTAACCTTAGCCATGTTATCAAGGACACTTCGCTTTGCGGGTTAGGGCAAACATCGCCGAATCCGGTTCTTTCGACCATGGATAATTTTTATCATGAATATTTAGCTCATATCGTTGATCACAAATGTCCGAGCGGACAATGCAAAGCCTTGCTTCAGTACGTAATTGAAGCCGAAAACTGCGTTGGTTGTACAGCCTGTGCCCGCAACTGCCCTGTTAATGCTATTGCAGGCGAACGTAAAGGAGTGCATGTAATCGACCAGGCAACCTGTATCAAATGCGGTGCATGTCTGGAGAAATGTAAATTCAACGCTGTGTTTATCAAGTAAGAAAGGGAATAAACCATGGAAATGATCAATATAAAAATAGACAATAAAGATTTAAAAGTAGCTCCGGGTACAACCATTCTTGATGCTGCTAAATCAGTCGGTATTAATATCCCGACACTCTGTTACCTTCACCTTCACGATTTTAATATCACCAATAAGCCGGCAGGTTGCCGCATATGTGTTGTTGAAGTAAAAGGACGCCGTAACCTGGCTCCAGCCTGTGCAACTGACTGCTCGGAAGGAATGGAAGTGAATACACATAATATCCGTGTACTCAACAGCCGTAAAACCGTTCTGGAACTTATACTGAGTGACCACCCTACAGACTGCCTTGTATGTGCAAAAAGCGGAAACTGCGAATTGCAAACACTGGCACAGGAAATGGGAATCCGCCAGATTCAGTATCAGGGAGAACAATCGACCTATCGCGAAGATACATCACCGGCTATAATCCGTGATGTGGATAAATGTATTATGTGCCGTCGTTGCGAAATGATGTGTAACGAAGTACAAACTGTTGGAGTTCTTTCAGCAGTTAACCGCGGATTTATGTCGGTTGTAGCACCTGCATTCGAAATGAACCTCGATCACAGTACCTGTACTTATTGCGGACAGTGTGTGGCAGTTTGTCCAACCGGCGCTCTTACCGAAGTGGACCACACGAACCAGGTTATTCGCGCATTAGCTGATCCTTCTAAAACAGTAATTGTTCAAACAGCACCAGCTGTAAGGGTAGCTTTGGGGGAAGAATTCGGAATGGTACCAGGAACATCCGTAACCGGAAAAATGGTTACAGCGCTAAAAAATCTTGGTTTTGATTACGTATTCGATACCGACTTTGCCGCCGACCTTACCATTATGGAAGAAGGCACCGAGTTGCTCGACCGCATCACCCGTCATTTGCAGGGCGATAAAACCGTTAAACTGCCAATACTCACGTCCTGCTGTCCGGGTTGGGTTAATTTCTTCGAACACCAGTTCCCCGAAATGAACGATATTCCTTCCACAGCACGCTCGCCGCAACAAATGTTTGGAGCTATAGCAAAGACATATTTTGCTGATAAACTGGGCATTAAACGCGAAAATCTTGTTGTTGTTTCTATCATGCCTTGCCTTGCCAAGAAATACGAATGTCAGCGAGACGAATTCTCTACCAACGGCAATCCTGATGTTGACTTCGCAGTTTCAACCCGTGAACTGGCACATCTGATCAAACAAGCCAATATCGATTTCAATATTTTGACTGACCAGGATTTCGATAAGCCGATGGGCGAGTCAACCGGAGCAGCAGTTATTTTTGGAACCACAGGTGGTGTTATTGAAGCTGCTGCACGAACTGCTTACGAAATTTTTACAGGAAAAACACTCGAAAAAGTTGATTTCAAACAACTGCGTGGTATGGAATGGATTCGTGAAGCAACCGTTGATTTTGATGGAACACCAATCAAAATAGGAATTGCACACGGCTTAGGAAATGCACGTAAACTTCTGCAGGACATTAAAGACGGCAAATCGCAGTATCATGCCATTGAAATTATGGCTTGCCCTGGCGGATGTATCGGTGGTGGCGGTCAACCGCTTCACCATGGAGACACAAGCATTCTGATGGCCCGCCAGAAAGCCCTTTATAGCGAAGATTCCGGAAAAGTAATCCGCAAATCGCACGAAAATCCTTATATTCAAACATTGTACGCTGAGTTTCTTGGGAAACCAATGAGTGAAAAAGCGCATCATTTGCTTCACACACATTATTTCGACAAAAGCAAACCAGCCGAAATAGCTGAATAACAAAGGAATTTCAGGTTAAAAATTTTAAAGAAAAATCGTTATGGCAAATATAAAAATTAGTGAGCAGAAGGTTTTACAGATCGAAGCCATCTGCAAGGATTTCAACAACGAGAAAGGGGAGCTCATAAATGTGCTGCACAAAACACAAAGCCTCGTTGGATACTTACCGGCTGAAGTTCAGGAGATTATAGCTAAAAACCTGAACTGCTCGGTAGCGCATGTTTACGGTGTTGTTACCTTTTATAGCTTCTTCACCATGATACCTAAAGGCCAATTCCCAATCAGTATTTGTATGGGAACAGCTTGTTATGTTCGTGGTGCCGAAAAAGTATTAGATGAATTTAAACGTATACTCGAAATACCCGTTGGCAAAACTACACCTGATGGAAAATTTTCGCTTAGTTGCCTGCGTTGTGTAGGTGCCTGCGGACTTGCACCAGTTGTGATGGTTGGTGAAAAAGTTTACGGACGTGTTTCGCCTGATGGTGTGAAGGACATTATTAAGGAGTACAAACAAGCATAAGTGCTCAAAGGCATTCTGCACAAGCACTCTTTAATTTACCCATACAAAACTGCTTCTTTGACAGGAAGCAGTTTTTTTTTATCCCAAACAGGCAGTATAAAAACTATTCGACATTGAGAATATTATTAACAATAAACTCACAAACGACAATATTATCATTATATTTGCTTGATTTATCAACACTCTTTACCAGTATGAATTTGGATTCGAACGATATTAACTCACTGCGACAGGAGATAGAACAATTAAAATCAGAGAATGACAGGATAAAAACAGATCTCCTGAAACAGAAAGATTTTGAAAAACTTGAGCAGGAAGCAGAAGAAATAAAACAGCAGGCGGAAAAAGCGAACCGAATCAAGTCCGACTTCCTTTCGATGATGAGTCATGAGATACGCACCCCGATGAACGGGATTGTGGGTATGACCAGCCTTCTTCTCGATACAAAAATTACTCCCGAACAGCATAATTACCTTGAAACCCTCCGCATCAGTGCCGATAACCTGATGGCCATTATCAACGATATTCTTGATTTCTCAAAAATCGAAGCAGATAAACTCATCCTTGATGAAAATTCGTTTGAGTTGCGCAGATGCATTGAAGAATCACTCGATATATATGCCATGAAAGCAATCGAGAAAGGAATCGATCTGCTTTATATGTTACAGCCCGAAGCGCCGCCTTTCCTGATTGGCGACATGAAAAGGATAAGGCAAATACTTGGAAACCTGATTAATAACGCGATCAAATTTACTGACGAAGGAGAAATTTTTATTTCTGTCGAGAAGAAATCGCAAACCAACGAATATTGCGAATTGCTATTCTCGGTGAAAGATAGTGGCATAGGTATTCAAAAAGAAAAACTTTCGCTCATTTTCGAAGCATTTACCCAAGGTGAAACTTTTGTATCGCGCCGTTATGGCGGAACCGGTTTAGGATTAGCTATTGCCCGCCACCTTGTCGGTTTGATGGGCGGACAGATATGGGCAGAGAGTTCACCCGGAAAAGGTGCCACTTTCTACTTCACGGTAAAACTCCGGATAGCAGATACCCCAACAACAAAACTCTACATCAGGGGCCAGATACCCGAATTAAAAGGGAGTAAAGTTCTGATTGTAGACAGCGATCCTACTTCGAGGCAGATTTTCACTGTACAGTTCGAAGCATGGGGTATGAAAGCATATACAGCATCCACAGCTAAAGAAGCCATGCGGATAATTGAAAGCGAAGATTCATACTTTGACCTTGGGATACTTGATATGCAGCCTTCCGGTTTAAACGGAATTGAACTTGCCGAAACCATCCGCGAAATACCTTTTAAAGGCGATATGCCTTTCATTTTGGTATCTTCCGTCGGCAAAGTTAATGACCTTCCAAAAGGATTGTTTGATGCACAGTTGTCGAAACCTGTTAAACTTACCGATCTTTTCGAACTTGTGCTCAGCGTAATGTCCGAAAACAGGAACCGCAAAAAGAACATTGCGGATCATAACGTTGACAAAAAACTCTCCGATAAACTCCCATTGCGTATTTTATTAGCTGAGGATAATTTCACCAACCAGGAACTTGTTGTCACACTGATGCGGAAAATGGGCTATACCATCGATGCTGTCGAAAACGGCAGAAAAGCTTTGGAAATCATGGAGCAAAAGCCCTATGATATTATCCTGATGGATGTTCAGATGCCTGTAATGAATGGACTTGAAGCTACTCAAGCCATTATAGAGAAATACCCTGAACCTGAGCGCCCGTTTATCATTGCGATAACTGCAAATGCAATGCCCGGTGATCGCGAAAGATTCCTCGAAGCCGGAATGGTTGATTACCTTTCGAAGCCAATACGTTTCAAAGATGTGCAGGATGTTTTAGTGCGCTGGGGCAGAAAAAGGCTCAATAACTAATCATAGACGTTATAAAGTACAAAAAACCGGTCTGAAACCGGTTTTTGTATTATAGCCAGCTGCTTTTACTGATGATTATGTACAAGAAATTGCACCTGCATACAAATAAGTTTTTTTATTCACCTTAAACCCTAGTCATTTGCCCTCATTATGTTCTTATAATCAACTACATGCAACATTGCATGCAGTTTTTATTGAATATCTGTTTCCGATTGAAGTAAAATCGCACCAAAAATCATTTGCAACATAAAGAATTTGTTTTAATTTTGCACCCCTCAAACATGGCGAGGTAGCTCAGTTGGTTAGAGCGTCGGATTCATAACCCGAAGGTCACGAGTTCAAATCTCGTCCTCGCTACAGAAAAA
>CAZBZA010000019.1:0-19789 GCA_964495865.1 uncultured Lentimicrobiaceae bacterium | reverse complement strand
CTGCTGCTGTCGTTTATAAAACCCTTTTTGAGGAACAGATAAACCTTGAAAGTGCACAATTTGATGACCAGCTGGATGCTATGGGCGGACTCCATGCGGAAATGACAAGCTTGTATCCTAAGCTTCAACACGCCGGCCCCGAAGCTCACCTGGTTAACCTGCGAAAAGCCAAAGAAACACTCGGTATTCCGGTTATAGCCAGTTTGAATTGCCTTTATGATAACACATGGATCGAATACGCCCGACTCATTGAAAAAACCGGGGTTGATGGTATTGAATTAAATTTCTATTTTGTTCCCGGCGATTTCGAAGCTGATGGCCGATCAATTGAAGAAATGCATCTCGACCTGGTTAAAACCCTGAAATCCAAAATTACTATACCGGTCAGTGTAAAGCTCAGTTCGTTTTACTCAAATCCTTTAAACTTTATTTCCCGCCTCGATAAAGCCGGAGTAAATGCTGTTGTAATTTTCAATCGTATGTTTGAACCCGAAATCAATATACAGGATGTAAAACACAGCGCACCTTTTTATCTCAGCCACGAAGGCGATTACCGTTTAGCACTGAGGTATGCCGGATTATTATTTGGTAATATTAAAGCTGATGTATGCGCTAACACCGGCATTTACCAGGGCCAGGATGTAATAAAAATGATTCTGGCCGGAGCTGATGCAGTTCAGGTTGTGAGCACATTATATAAGCACAAACCTGAGCACATCACTAGCATGTTAAGCGAAATGGAAGAATGGATGACAGCCAAAAAATATTCGTCCCTTTCAGATTTTAAAGGTAAATTATCGAAAAAGGAATTAAAAGACCCATTTGTTTACAAGCGCGGACAGTATATCGATTTATTACTTGGGTCCGATCAGCTGATGAAGTAACATTTAGAATTACACTTAGAAAACCGGTTTCTCGACCGGTTTTTTTTGTTGACATTCCACTTACAAAATGGAATTTAAAAAACAGATTACATACAGTTTGCTTAAAACCTGACCATATTGATTGGTTTACTATTCCGGTGCGCTGCACCTTAAATTATTCTCTAATTCAATTTACTACAAATATTTGACTTGGTCGAGCCCTTCGGGGTTCGCCACTCTGTGGCTCTATTCAAACTCCGTAAATACGATAAATAAAGGTGCAGAGCACCGAAATATTTGTAGGATAAATGGGAAAATATTAAACAAGGTGCAGCGCACCGAACCCCGCAGGGCTCGACGAAGTCAAATCTAAAATGCATGGATTTTGACTCATAAAGTGCATTTGATACATATATATCAAATTCTTTTCTGCTAATATATTGATGATATATGTTTTTCAGAAGCCCCTAAATAACAAGAAAAAACCGGCTTACGCCGGTCTTTCCTAAACAGGGTGTTGGGAAGTTATTATTTGAGCTGCAATTTCTCCAGAATGTTCTTCGCTTCCTGATGGTGGAAATTTTCAGGATTTGAAGCGATGGCAACAAATTGATCCAGTGCTTTATCTTTCTGATTGTTTTTTAGATAGCAAAGGCCAAGGTACCATTCAGCATGTTCAATATAAAGGTTATCGTTTTGTTTAATTATGGTTGTAAAGGCATTTATTGAGTTGTCGTAGTTTTGGGTTTCGATATTTGCGATACCATAATAAAACCAGACAGCAATATTTGAGTCATCCTTATTCAGTATCTTCTTAAACAAATCAGATGCTGTGGCATAATCCTTTTGCTGAAACTTAATTACGGCATCAACTATATTCTCATCGCCGCGTGTGAGATCCACTATATTTTCCGAATTGTAATACTGGGTAAACAGCGAATCCGTCGACAGGTTACGGTTGGTTTGAAAATACAATGTCGCAGATACCGCAACCAAGGCAAGCAAGGAAGCTGCTGCATACCACCATTTACGGGTAATCATGCGCACAACCGGAACTTCTGTTTTAGATCCTTTACCGGCATTGATAGCTGCAATTAGCTTTTGTCTCAGATCAATAACATCATCTCTTAATATAGCAGAATCAATAGTTTGAGCAAGTTTCAATTCACGGGCAAGATCGGGATTCGACCTGAGTTCGTTTTTGAAAGCAGCTCTCTCAGCCGGGGCCATTTCGTTTTCAAGAAACTGGTCGATGCTGGTTGAATGTTTAAAATTGGTTGTCATCTTAAAAAAATTTTTGACTTCGCGGATCGTCAGCGATACGTTTTTTTAATTCTTCTTTACAAAGGTACTTTCGTGTTTTCGCATACTTCTCGGTTTTGTAACCCATTACTGTAGCTATATCGCGCAAAGGAATATTCTTGGTAAAAAGCCTCAGCACTTTCTGACAATCTTCATGCAGCGAAAGAAAGTGAATCTGAATAATCCTGTGCATTTCAGTCTCCCTAACAGTAGCTTCGTTAAGCATTGTTTTGGGAAGATCGATATACTCTTCTACATCAGTAAGTTTGTCGAAAATGGCTTTGCGCTTATTAAGCTTCTGAAGCCAAAGATTCCGGCAAACCGAATACATGTATGTTTTAAAAGAACTGGTTAAAGTTAATTGGTTAACATTTATTTTATTATAGATAATGATTATTCCGTCCTGAAAAATATCTTCTGCATCTTCTTCTCTTCCACCATTTTCTACTACAAGAAATCTGATCAAAGGAAAAAAATCCTTGTAAATGAAATTAATGATGTAATCGCTCCTTAATCTCAGTCCCTCTAAAATCGCTTCGTCAGAATAATGAATCATTTCTTGCTATATTATCCAGATTTTTTAAAAAGGTAATACCATTTTTGAAACTTTTTTTAATCTTTTTTTAAAAAAAACTATATCTATCTCATAGTCTGTATGTTAAACAATAAAATAGATATTAACATTTTCCACTTTTTGGTTAAAAAATCGAGTTTAAGAGAGTAATCCTCCCGCAAATATCAAACAATTTTGAAAAACTTTGAAAATATTTTTCCAAAACCGTATTACCTTTTAATAAAAGATGGATTAAGACATATAACGCAGAAGAGAAGAGTTAAAGTAACAGCCCTCCGGACAGCGTTTTATTAAACCTTGCAAAACACGTAAAGTTCAAAACTATAAATTAAATCATTAGTAAACCTAAACCAATCCGACCACGCCATGAAAAACTTTGTAAACTCTCTGACTCTGATTCTGGTATTACTTTTTTCAGTTCAATCCATTCAAGCTGCTGTTGTTGACGGCCAGGTGCTGTATCAGGATAATCCTGACAGGCCTGTGAACAATGTTATGGTAGTACTGCGCAATCTTGACAATAACGAACTTCAAACCTATACAACAGGTGGTAATGGCTTTTATGTATTTAACGATGTACCAAACGGAAATTACATTTTAACAGGCACAACTTCATTACCAGGAGGAGGAGTAACGCTTCTGGATGCATTTTTAGTATTTCTGCATCTGAACAGATTATATCCTTTTACACCAATGCAAACACTTGCAGCAGATGTTAATGGAAGCGGTAACGTAACCTGGGGCGACTATACTCTGATACTAAACCATATTCGTAAAGGACATCCTTTCCCTGTTGGTCCCTGGACATTCGAGATTTCGACTTTCACTATTTCGAACTTTAAAGATGGTGTGCCAAATGGCCTTGGTGGAACATGCTCGGGCGATGTAGGCGGTACATTTGTTCCTACTGTTAATAATACTCCTGCCTTACCTGTAGCCCAGGAAGGATCAATTAATGTTACTAATGAAGAGGCTTTTTCAACTCGGATTTTAGCCCAGGATGATTTTACAATTACCGGAGCTGGTCTTATTATCAATTACCCATCGGATTTAATTACGATAGAGTCAGTTGAATTTAAAGGCAGCGGTTATGATTATACTATCGATGGAGGCCAGGTTCGTCTAATATGGGGTGATCCAAATACTACACCTATCAATTTCACTGCCGGCGAAACGCTGATTACCCTTCATGGCACAAGCACACCAGCTTTTACCCGTGGTATAACTGCCAGCCTGAGCCTCGATGGGAATACAAGCCTTATAAATCCTTCGAACGAAGAAATTACCAATCTGAAATTTACTTCCCCGGTAATAAAATACGGCAGCCCTTCGTTAAAACTGAGCAACTACCCGAATCCTTTTACCGAATCAACCAGACTTAACATTTATACTCCTGAAGAAGGATACGCATCTGTTGAGATATTCAGTGCAAATGGGCAAATGATTAAAAACCTCTCCCTTGGAAACCTGGGTGCCGGCACACACGAAATTGACCTCGATGGCTCGCAACTGGCAAAAGGATACTATGTTTGCAGATTGCGGGTTCAAACCAGCAATGGAGAACTAAGCAACTCAATCAGAATCCTGAAAGCAGACTAAGATTCCTCAGAAATTAAAAAAAAGGAGCTGAATGCTCCTTTTTTTTTTCTGAAGTTCGGGTAACTTTGTTTTATCTTTGCTAACTACTTACATACTTCAGAAACTATACATTCCACGCAAATCAGGGATAATGCCTTATGAAAAAAAGACTGGCATTCTTTTGTTTCAAATCACTTATTATTTTCCTTTCAATTTTGTCGCTCCAGGCTTGTAAAAGTAACACTAACAAGGACCTGCAAACAAAAAGTGATTCGGATCTGATATTAGCCGAACAGCTAAAAAAACGTGGCAGTTACGATTCAGCAATTATCATTTTCAAAAAAACTGCCGATCTTACACTTGAATTAAAACAATACACCGGCTGGTTTAAAAGTACATCCGGATTGATTGATTGTTACAGAGGAAAAGGTGATTTGGATGAAGCCATGCGAATTGCAGATAAAGCTCTGTCTGTCGCGGATATCCACATCGATACCAACAGTAACTTATACAACGGACTCATTCATAAAAAAGCATTTCTGTATTCGGATAAACGGCAATTTGAGCAAGCTGTGGCCCTATACAATCGAAATATCAAAACCTACTTGTTGCGATCCACCGAACCAGATACCGGACTAGCACTTGCATACAACGGCCTGGGTACAATATTTCTACTTCAAAACAAACGAAACGAAGCCCTGCAGGAATATCAGCTCGCTCTCAACACTTACGAGGCAGCCCGGCATACCAAAAGCTCCGATTATGCGAGCTCCCTTCAGAATATTGGTATTGTATATTCAATGAGTGGCAATTTTGAAAAAGCCGAACAGTATTTTTTGCGTTCACTTAAAGTGAAACAGGAAGTTTTGAATGACAATGACCCCCAACTGGCTTCCCTCTATCTAAACATGGGCAGGTTCTATCAGATAGTCCGAAACGATTCGAAAGCTATTGAATATTTGAAAATGGCTGAGAGGATCACAATTTCACAAAGCCAAACCAATTCAATTACAGCAGGATCTCTTTACCTGAATATGGGAGTTTTATACATTTACACAGGTGATTATGAAAAAGCTCAAAGCTATTTTAATAAATCTCTCGAAATTATTTCAACAAAAGCACCAGGCAGTCTCGATAATTTAACAACCATTTACCTCAACATGGGCTTCATTGCTGAAAAGAGAGGTGATTTTACTGAATCGAAAGACTATTACCTCAAAGGGCTTTCAATAGGTGACAAGCTCCCTATTTCAGTTAAAGTTTTAAGGGGGTTGGCCAATGTTTTATTTAAAATGAAAGACACGCTGAATGCTGACGTTTATTACAACAAGGCTCTCGAAAAAAGCATCGAAATGAATGGCGAAGAAAATTCCGAAACAGCCCTGGCGTATTTGAGGTATGGCGATTTCCTTTCAGCAACGGGAAACAATCAGGCTCTCGCATACCTCAACAGATCACTCGAAATTTACAAGAAAGCCTTTGGCCCCGTTAATATCGATGTTTCAACTGCTTACTATTATATAGGGAATAATTATTACAGGAATAAAAACTATACTAAAGCTGTAAACTTTTTTCAGCTTTCGCTTATTGCAGGTTTTCCGGGCTTTACATCCGGCAACATTTTCGACAATCCCGAAATCATCGCTAATAATCTTAACGACAACCTTTTAAATCCACTTACTGCTAAGGCTACTGCCCTGCTGATGATTTATAAGTCGGATACAACAAAAATTGATTTATTAAAAAGCAGCGCTGCAACATTTGCAATCTCTCTAAAAGTGATCGAAATGCTAAGATCAACCTATCAGGAGGAAGATAGCAAATTATTCATCCTGGAAAAAGAAAAGAATACTTATACAAATGCGGTTCTTACACATGCAAAACTTTATAACAAAACTCGTAATGAAGAAACGCTAAACCAAGCATTTACCCTATCTGAAAAAGGAAAATCGGCCATACTTTTATCACATTTACGCGACAAGGAAGCTAAAAGTGTGGGACGAATACCGCCGGAACTACTTTTTCAGGATGCCAGGCTGAAATCGGAGCTTTTTTTCTATAACAAACAAATTCATGACCAAAAACTCCAAAATAAACCGGATGAAGAGAAAATAAAACTGTGGAACAGTCGTATTTTTGACCTCAGCCGGAAACAGGATGAGCTTATTAAATCAATCGAAAAAGATTATCCAGCGTATTATAATCTGAAATATGATAATTCGGTAATTTCAATTGACGAAGTTCAAAAGAAACTACCGCCAAACCAGGCAATTATCGAATATACGCTTACCGATTCGCTACTGTACGTTTTTGCTATTACGGCTGGCAAAAAGCAACTTATTACAAACCCAATCGACTCGTCGTTTTTCAATAACCTGCATACCCTTCGCCAGCAACTTACGGGTAAGGAGTTCAATAATTATTCGAGTGCTGATTTTACTGCTTTCGTAAAAGCTTCGAATGAACTGTATAATATCCTGCTACAACCAATAGCACCAATGTTAAAAGGGAAAGACCTCATAATTGTTCCTGATGGCGAACTTGGTTATCTTTCCTTCGATGTGCTGCTAACCTCCATGCCCGAAAGCTCAAAACCATTATACAAAAAGCTGCCATACCTGATCAAGGAATCCGCAATCAGTTATGCCCCATCCGCAACCACATTTTTCGACGAATTAAGCCTGAAGAAACTGAAAAACAATGGCAGGATACTTGCCTATGGACCTGACTACAGTGATAATAACAAGGTCCTTGCAGAAAAAGATGAGCTCGGGAAATCATTACGAAGCACATTAACAGATCTTACCAACGCTAAAGATGAAATAAAAAGCCTGAATAAGTATTTCAAAGTAAAAAGTTACATTGGAGAAAAAGCCACCGAAACTTCTTTCAAAAAAAATGCTGTTAATTATAAAGTGTTGCACCTGGCTATGCATACTATTATCAACAACGAAAATCCATTGTATTCGAAATTGATTTTCTTTAAGTCGGAACACGATAGTTTGGAAGATGGAATGCTTAATGCATCAGAGCTCATCAATATGGAGCTGCATGCCGAAATGGCTGTACTGAGCGCATGCAACACCGGCTCAGGCAAGATGCGTAAAGGCGAAGGAATTATGAGCCTTGCACGCGATTTCTTTTATGCCGGTGTTCCAGGTATAATAATGACATCATGGGCTGTTGAAGATCGGTCCGGCACCAAGCTTATGGATTATTTTTATCAGTTTCTTGCACAGGGAAAATCGCGGCACGAAGCCTTACGTCTTGCTAAAATTGAATACCTCGATAACTGTGATAAACTTACAGCTCATCCACATTACTGGGCTGCTTATATGAATGTTGGAGATATCAGCCCTATTGATGGATTTGGCAAAAAGAACTACAATATTCTCATTATCAGCGCAGCGGCTTTCATACTGTTTATCGTAACATTACTGTTTATGCGCTCCCGCCGTACGAAGAACGGCAAACAAACCGCTGGTTAAGCCTGGCTCGAAATTACTTACTTTTGCAGAAAATTTAAATTGTGATTTCACCTGCAAACTTCGAAGAAAAAACCGGTTTTGATGTAATCAGGCGAATGCTTTCGGGATATTGCCTGGGAGAAGCAGGAAAAATACAGGTTAACAAACTGGTATTCAGCAATAACTCCGACAAACTTAATACTGAGCTCGACCTTACCCAGGAGTTTCGCACCATGCTGGTAACCGTTTTCGGATACCCTTCATCTGAATATTTTGATTTGGATGACGATTTGAATCACATTCTCATTCCCGGCACTTTTCTTGCTGCTGATTCGCTGATGCTCCTGCGCACTTCTTACTCAGCGTATTGCGGAGGCATATCGTTTATTTCTGAAACTGCTGCTTCAATTTTCCCGAACCTGCATATGCTTATCGCCGGCAGAAGTATTGAACCGGCAATAATTTCCGGCATCAACCGAATACTTGATAATGATGGAAATATTCGCGACAATGCCTCCCCTGCTTTGCTTGAAATCAGGAAAAGCCTTTCGCGAATGGCTCATGCCATCGATAAAAAGATTGCGCAGGCATTAACACAAGCCAAACTCGATAAACTTGTAGCGCCCGAAACAGAAATTGCAATCCGCGAAGGTCATGCCGTAATACCTATCCTTTCGGCAAATAAACGAAAACTGAGCGGAGTAATTATTGATGAATCAGCTTCCGGTCAGACTTCCTATATCGAACCTATTGAAGTTTTTGAACTCCGCAACAGCATCAGGGAACTGGAATTAGCCGAAAAACGCGAAATTGTCAGAATCCTTATCGAATTTGCCGACGAACTCAGGCCTCATATTCCTTTACTGAAAGAATCAATTGATTTTTTGGGACGGCTCGATTTCCTTCGTGCAAAAGCATTGCTGGCAATTGAAACCGGCGCAATGAAACCATTATTGCGCAATCAACAGTCGTTCAGCTGGATACAGGCGCGCCACCCCCTTTTAATGCTTTCGCTGAAAAAGCAGAAACGCGAGATTGTACCTTCCGATATTTCACTCGACGAAACCAACAGGATACTTATTATTTCCGGCCCTAATGCCGGCGGAAAATCAGTGTTGCTGAAAACCGTCGGGTTATTGCAATACATGCTGCAGTGCGGATTACTTATTCCTGTTTTAGATACTTCAGAAGCAGGCATATTCAATCATCTTTTTATTGATATTGGCGATCAGCAATCGATTGAAAACGATTTAAGTACATACAGCAGCCACTTATTAAATATCAAAAATCTGCTCAATTTTGCAGATCATTCAACCCTGTTTCTTATTGATGAATTCGGCGCAGGTACCGAACCACAATCAGGTGGCGCCATTGCCGAGGCTGTACTCGAATCGCTGAACGACAAAAAATCCTATGGGGTAGTAACCACCCATTATGCCAACCTTAAGCTGCTTGCTTCCAATCTTACAGGCTTTCTGAATGGAGCAATGTTGTACGATACAAGGCATATGAAACCGCTGTTTGTATTAAAAACCGGAAGACCGGGGAGCTCTTTTGCATTCGAAATTGCAACAAATATTTCCTTCCCGAAAGAAGTTCTCGACAGGGCAGGTGAAAAAGTGGGTCATGGTAAGCTTGATTTCGACAAACAGATGCAGGACCTTGAAGCGGAAAAACTTGAGCTCAACCTGAAAGAAAAACAACTTCAGCAGGCCGACGAAATGTTAACCGGGCTGATAAACCGTTACTCCACGCTTAAAGAAAGTCTGGACAAAAAACAAAAGGAGATTCTCGAAAAGGCCAATTCTGACGCTAAAGCTATACTGAGTAAATCGAATCAGCTGATTGAAAAAACGATTCGTGAAATAAGGCAATCGCAGGCTGACACGCAAAAAACAAAACATTTACGAGCCGAAATCAAAACATTTACGGCAAAACTAACCGAACCTGAAGCTGCGGAACCCTTTGAACCTGTTGAAATTGAGAAAGAAGAGATTATAGTGCCCGAAGTAGTTACCGGAACTCCTGTTATTATAGGCAGCCGTGTTCGAATGATCGGGCAGCACGAAACCGGCGAAGTAACCGAAATTACAAATAATGAAGCTGTTGTGGCTTTTAATACAGTAAGCCTGCGCGTAAAAACAAAATCGCTGGAAGTTGTTGCGGGAAATTCTCCTGTTAAGAAAGCGGTAAACCGAGGAATATCATACCAGAACATGGTTAACGATATGAATGCCCGAACAGCCAATTTCCGTATTTCGATTGATGTAAGAGGAAAACGCGCTGAAGAAACCGAAACGCTTATTCAACGATATATTGATGAGGCTGTTATGCTTCGCGTTCCGGAAATCAGCATTTTGCATGGAAAAGGTAACGGAGTGCTCCGCAGCGTTATCCGCACCTACCTCTCGGGAGTGCATGAAGTTCAAAATTTCGTGGATGCGCCTTTGGAAAGCGGGGGATCGGGAATCACCATAGTAACTTTAAAATAAATACATTTACAAATTAATTTACTTCTAAAAGATGAAAAAAGCACTGTTTCTCACCGTCATACTGACTTCCGTTTTACTGAGTATTTCATCCTGCAATAAAGGGTCAATAAATGGTGATATTATAACACTGACAACCGAAAATTTCAGTGACGAAATAGCACAAGGCGTGGTAATGGTCGATTTCTGGGCAACCTGGTGTATGCCTTGTAAAGCCATGGCTCCCGTTATTGACGAAATTGCCGGACAAACCAAAGGCAAAGTAAAAGTAGGCAAACTGGATATTGATAAAAACGGTCCGATAGCAAATCAATACGGAATACAGGCAATCCCGACGATTCTTATTTTCAAGGACGGTCAACTTGTGGAAACATTGGTTGGCATTCAATCGAAAGCAGCGCTGGTGAATGCGCTGTCAAAACATGTTCCTCTTCAGTAATCAGATTTTACCTGAAAGCTCAGCAAAAAGCAATTTCTCTTTTCGGGAGAATCCAGAAACAATGAGTTGGTATGACTCGTCAATCCATTGTTTCAGAAGTGAATCAGATACAGAACCATCAATCACAACCGTAACCCAGTGAATTTTATTCATATGGTAACCGGGTAAAACACAGGGATATTGCTCCCTGAGTTCAATTACTTTTTCAGGAGTATTTTTAACATTCATCGAAAAAGCATCAACCAGGTCGGTGAGTAAAAACATTTTGCCGGCAACTTTAAAAACAAGAGTAGATTCGTCGAAAGGAAAACTCTCGGTAACGGCAGGTTTTGAGATACAATAATCCCTTAATTCTTCAATATTCATGTTAAAGGTTTAAAGTCTCAAAATTAAGCAATTAAGAAAACATGGCATACGTCATCACACTAAAAATGCAATTCAGGTAAACGAATAACCGATTAAAAGATTGTATCTTTGCCTATAATGACGGATTTTGCCACTTGGTAAAGCAACTAATTATTCACAAATCAAAAACCTATGTCCTTAAGCTCCAAATCATCTGATCTGAAACGCCGAATGCAGGAAGCGTTGCGTGGCGGAGGCGATAAAGCCATCCAAAAGCAAAAAGCCACCGGAAAGCTGACAGCCCGCGAAAGAATTATCGCATTGCTTGATGCTAAGTCATTTCACGAATACGACTTGTTTGTTGAACACGCCGGCCGCGATTTTGAAATGAGTGACAAATACCTTCCCGGTGATGGTGTAATTACCGGAACAGGAACAATCAACAATTATCCGGTCTGTATTTTTGCTCAGGATTTTACAGTTGCTGGTGGCTCACTTGGCTATATGCATGCCAAGAAAATCACCAAGATAATGGATCACGCAATGAAACTTAAAATTCCTCTCATCGGGATTAACGATTCAGGCGGTGCCCGTATTCAGGAAGGGGTTAATTCTTTGGCCGGTTATGGCGAAATTTTCTATCGTAACACACAATCCTCTGGTGTTATTCCCCAGATTTCGGTAATTCTCGGCCCATGCGCCGGAGGTGCTGTATATTCACCGGCACTTACTGACTTTGTATTTGTTGTTGATAAGATTTCGAAAATGTTTATCACCGGTCCTGAAGTTATTAAAACAGTGCTCGGTGAAGAAATTTCGATGGAAGAACTTGGCGGTGCACGCGTACAGGCCGAAATTACCGGCAACGTTCATTTCTTTGCCGAAAGCGAAATTGAATGTTTCGAACAAATTAAAAAACTCTGCAGCTTTATCCCATGGAATAACCTTAAGAAAGCCGATCCGTTCCCTAAAAAACCACCCCGTGTCCGTCAGTACAGCCTCGACAAAGTATTCCCTACCAATCCACGGCAACCGTATGATGTTAAAGATGTGATCCGTGGCATTTGCGACGACTCCGATTTCCTTGAAGTTCAGGATTTATTTGCCCAGAATATAGTTATCGGCTTTGCCCGTATGAATGGTTTCACCGTAGGTTTTGTAGCCAATCAGCCATTAGTTTTAGCCGGTGTGCTTGATGTGGATTCGAGCGATAAAGCTGCCCGCTTCATACGTTATTGCGATGCTTTCAACATTCCTTTAGTTACTTTGGTTGACTTACCGGGATACCTGCCGGGTGTTGACCAGGAACATGCAGGTGTAATACGTCACGGCGCTAAAGTATTATATGCTTACAGCGAAGCTACCGTTCCAAAAATTACTGTAATCACCCGTAAAGCTTACGGAGGAGGTTATATTGCGATGTGCTCAAGCCATTTGCGTGCCGACTTTGTATTTGCCTGGCCAACAGCCGAAATTGCGGTAATGGGTCCCGAGGGTGCAGCAAACATTATTTTCAGGAAAGAAATTGCCGAAGCTGAAAATCCTGATGAAATGCGCAAACTCAAGATTAAGGAATATAAAGAGAAGTTTGCCAATCCGTTTGTTGCTGCCGCGTATGGGTATGTTGATGCAGTTATCAGCCCCGAAGAAACCCGCGACATGGTTATTCACGCTCTTGCCATTTCAGCCGACAAAAAGGTTGATGTTCCGCTGAAGAAACATGGCATACCACCATTTTAATCTTTCTGAAAGTGCAAATAAAGATATGGCTGACACCCGAATATTGTTATGTTAAGTACGATGTAAACCCACCCTTTATTTGCACTTCAGTTTTTTTTAATAGTTGTTTCAACTAAAAAGAATAGTCATGCCAACAAGTGAAAAATCAAAAAGCCTGAATTTACAGGACATAAAAGCAGAAACTGTATCCGAAAATCTTGAGTCAGAAGTATTTCAAACCTTGCTTATTGAGGATGTAAAGTACAAAACCAGGCTCACAAAAAAATACCTCAACCGCAAACCATATCAGCCTCTTAACCCGAAACAGGTACTTTCATTTATTCCAGGAACAATTAAAAAGATATACGTAAAAAAAGGGAAAAAAGTGAAAGCCGGCGAAAAACTTCTTGATCTGGAAGCAATGAAAATGGTAAACACCATGTTTGCCGGGGAAAATAATCTAATTGTCGATATTTTTGTAAAAGAAGGAGATATGGTTCCGAAGAACCAGCTACTGATTCTTTTCAAATAAGCTTTATTGGCCCGAGCCAAAAAGTGAAGCATTTTCGATATTGGAATTCGCAATAAACTCATTTATTTCGTTTTTCCCTTCACCTGATAATGATGACGTTATGAAAATGGGAGGAAGTTCCTCCCATTTTTCTGCGAGTACTTTTTTATATTCCTCAACATTTCGCTTAACTGCATTCCTTGATATTTTATCGGCTTTGGTAAAAATAAGGCAGAATGGCAGCCCCTGGTCTCCCATCCAGTTTATAAGTTCCTGATCACTTTTCTGCGCATCGTGGCGCACATCCAGTAAAATAAATGTGTACAATAATGATTTCCGTTGGAGGAGGTATTCGCGGATTATAATTTCCCAGTTACGCCTGTGTTTTTTCGAAACTTTTGCGTACCCATATCCCGGAAGATCAACCAGGTACCATGTATCATTATCAACCATATAATAATTCAGCAACTGGGTTTTACCCGGAGTTGATGACGTACGCGCCAGATTTTTAACCCCGCTTATCATATTTATCAGTGATGATTTTCCAACATTCGAACGACCAAAAAATGCGTATTCCGGAACACGTGGGTGCGGACAGCCATTTACATCGGCTGCACTTATCATAAAAGCTGCCCTGCGATTATTCATTTGAGAAAGGTTTAGTAACTGTTTAAATTTGTCAATTGATGGGTTTTGGATGTAAAAGTCAGGAGACGAAAGTCAATGGACGGAAGTCAGAAGACGGAAGTCGGAAGATGGAAGAATCCTGAATAGCGATCCCTGTTTAATCAGATGTATTCGTCCCTCTCCAGGTCGCCCTCCACCACTTCCGAAAGTTGAAAACAACTATATTAATCAGACGCCTAAATTATTAAGGGATATTTAAGTGGCGGTCCTTTTTAATGTCATACACATCATCGAGGGTAACCAATATGCCAGATTCCTCAACCTCGCCAAATCCGGGATTAAGTGAAGTGCCGAAATAGAGCATTGTAGATGACAGATTCATATATGCATTAACAAGTGGCGGAATATTTTCGAACCGCTGGCGCACATTCTGAACCAATATTTTATAATCTTTTTCGTAGGATCCACCAATAAAAATTTCGGATAGTACTGAATTCGGAGTAGTTAATGTTAAAGGTTCAAAAGGATATACAAGGTTGTTTTTATCACCAAAGTATTTTTCCAGAAAGTACAGTATCATATCCCGGGCCTCAATATTATAATGAGGGTACATGGTTATTTTGCCAAAATAATATTTTACATCCGGATTAATATGGAGTATGGCACCAAGTCCGTTCCATATGTTATCGAGTGCATACATCCCCCGCCTCAGGTTAACAGTAGGCTGGTAAAGAGGCTGTACAAACGATCGCCCAAGCTCAATAGTATTTGGCAGAAACTCACTGATAAACCGCTCCGAAAGCTGAAAAAGCTCGCTGGTTGGAGTATTTATATGTCCGTCGGCTTTACGTTTGAGTGTTTTACCATGAATGAACCTGTAACCACCGATAACTTCTTTTTCGCGTGGATCCCAAACGAACAACTGTTGAAATGGATTTTCTTCATCTGTATCAAATTCATCCAGATCGCAATCGAGACCAGTGCCGCCACCGGCATCTCTAAAGGTAATTTCCCGCAAACGGCCTATTTCCCTTGTAACATTAGGAGCGTTATGGTACGACACAATATAAATTTCGTTGTTCCCGCTATTAGTATGTTTTACAAACTTTTCGGGAGTAAGTTCCTTCTCTATTAAATCTCTGTCAATTGCGTCAATTATCTCCTGCATTGCCGTAGTTGTATTTAATCAGCGTTAAACGTGCTGTTTATATCATTTCCTAAATTATAAACATGGGTTTTCAGTTTTTGAGCCCATGCAGCATCAGAATTCTTTTTATCAAAGATAGTGTAAGAAATCGGTTTCCCAAAGGAAATTATAATTTCTTTATCCCTTTGTTTGTACATTTCATCAACCAGATAAAGCATTTCGATGTTAGCTTTTATTCCAAAAAAGGAGCGCAGCCTGGCAAGGTTATAAAACCAATTTGAATTCCGGCCATTTATATGACAAGGAATAATATCACGCTGATGCCCTTTTGCCTTGGAAATGAAACTCTTTTTCCATTCGAGGTCGAAAATTTCGCCTTTTTGTTTTCTCGAGCACAAACCGGCCGGAAAAAACAGCAACGCCTTATCAGAAGCGAAAGCATTATCTATCAGCCGGGCGTTTCCAGAGTTAGAACCATGCTTGTTGATAGGTACAAAAAGACCTTTCAGATTTGGGATATTCATAAGCAGATCATTGACAGGGAATACAATATCTTTCCTCACTTTCCCCAAAACCCACATCAACGCCATACCGTCGAGACCACCCAAAGGGTGATTTGCCGCTACTATCCAATGCCCGGTAACAGGTATGTTTTCGAGGCCGTGATACTCAATTTTAACGCCAAACTCTTTCAGGACTGCATCCAGAAAATCCAGATCATAGCGCTCGCGGTGCCGGATAAGTATCCCGTTCAGATCGTCCTGATGAATTACTTTTTTCAGATACCTGAGCAGAAATTGTGGCAGAATTTTAGGCAACCGGGGATTTTTACCGGCAATCACTTTATCTAGGTCAAGTAAAAATTGTCCATCCTGGTTGCTAAGAGACTGATCTTCCATACAATGATAAAACTTATTTACAGTAAAAACGCTTACTGGATAATGCAAAATTAGTGATTTTCCGGAACATATGTAATATGAAGTATTTAAGTATTCTGATAAATATACAATCAATTATCTCACAAAAGTACTGTCAATATTGAATATCAAATCTATTTAACAGCATTTACACGTGTTACAGAATACAATTAAGCTGAAAGCCTTATGAATTAAGCATTCTGTGTATTGTTAATAAATAAATGTGGGAGTAAATGGTAAAAAGTGGGAATTCTACAGTAAATTTACGCCAAAATAAATGTACCCATGATTCCCATTCAAGGTGAGCACATATGCAGGGTTGATGCAAAAGGAAGATTTCTTCTTCCTGTTGCATTGAAGAACCAGCTAATGGCCTCATTGAACCAGGGTTTCATAGTAAAAAGAAGCATTTTCAGTTCATGCCTCGAACTCTATCCCAAGCCTAACTGGGACGAGCTTATCAACAAGATTACCAGTAAGTTGAACAGATTCCGGAAAGAGGACAATGATTTTATCAGGGCTTATAATGCCGGCTTAAAAGAAGTTGAGCTGGACGGAACCGGTCGTATTCTTATTCCCCGCGACCTGGCAGTATTTGCCGAAATAACCGGTGATATTGTAATTACTGCAAAAATGAACTGTATTGAAATTTGGGACAAAGCGAAATACGATGAAATTGTAAACGCAACCCAGACTAATATTTCTGAATTAGCCGAGAAAATATTAGGGAATATTAACCTCAACGAATGAAAACTGAATGTATCACCAGCCAGCACTGTTGCACGAATGTATTGAAGGCCTCAGCATCAATCCGTCAGGGATTTATGCTGATGTTACTTTCGGAGGCGGTGGACATTCGCGGGAAATACTTAATAAACTCAATACTGACGGACGATTAATTGCTTTTGACCAGGACGAAGATGCACTCAGCAATTCGCTCGACGACGAACGCTTCACCCTGGTGAATGAAAATTTCCGCTACCTAAAAAACTTCCTTCGCCTTTACAAAGCTTTGCCGCTGGATGGTATTCTGGCTGACCTTGGTATTTCATCCCACCAGATCGATACCCCGGAGCGCGGTTTTGCAACCCGTTTCGAAGGACCGCTCGATATGCGGATGGCCCGCAAACAGGGCGCTACTGCTGCTGAAATGATAAATACGTATCCGGAAGAAAAACTTTACTCTGTATTTAAACTGTATGGCGAAATTTCAAATGCCCGGCAACTGGCATCAGTAATTACAGCCGCCCGCATCAAACCGATTACAACCACCAACGAACTGAAAGAATCCATAAAATCCTGTACCCCATTAAATTACGAGAGCAAATACCTGGCTCAGGTTTTCCAGGCAATCCGAATTGAATTAAACGATGAAATGGGTGCCTTGCAGGCCATGCTCAAACAAACAGCTGATATACTGAAACCAGGTGGAAGACTTGTAGTAATATCCTACCACTCACTTGAGGACAGGCTGGTGAAAAACTATATGAAGACCGGCAATTTCGAAGGCGAACAGGTTAAAGATTTCTATGGAAATATAATCACTCCTTTCAGACAAATAACCCGCAAGCCTGTAACACCATCTGATACCGAGTTAAAAATAAATCCACGGTCGAGAAGCGCAAAATTACGTATTGCTCAAAAAAACGAATCATGACCGATCTACGCAATACAATAAATCAAGAACCTAGTGAGGTTGCAGCTGAACCCAAGCCAGAAAAGAAACCTAAAGCTGCCAGGAAACCTTCGGGGGTGAAAAGCATACTGGAAGGATCGTTCCTGGTTCGCGAAAAAGTAATAGGACTGCTGCCTTTTCTCATTTTCCTCACATGCATCGGATTGCTTTACATTTTTAACTCGAACTATGCCAACCGTACCATTATCAGCATCAGCAAAACAAAAAAACAGATTGAAGAACAACGCTTCGAATACATCAATACAAAGTCGAAGCTTATGCATACAACACGGCAAACAGAAATTGCAAAACGACTTCAAAACAGCGGGCTAAAAGAATCAAAAACCCCACCCCGTAAAATCGTAATCGAACAAAACAAATAATACAAAAAGATATAAGCAGCAATGGATTCGAGGAAACCAATTCTTACGCGAGTGTACCTGGTATATGGCTTTATGTTTATCATAAGCCTTGCCATTATCGCTAAGATCCTTTATATCCAGCTTGTTGAAGGCGAAATGTGGAAAGCCAAAGCCGAGAAGCTCTCCATGAAATATTTCAATATCGAGCCTAACCGTGGCAATATCTACGATATCAACGGGCAAATGCTCGCCACTTCAGTTCCTCTCTTCGAAATCCGCATGGATGCAGCTTCCACCAACATTCCTGACTCTGTTTTTAAAGATAATGTTGACTCCCTTGCATTTTACCTGTCGCGCTATTTTAAAGATAAGAGCAAAACAGAATACAAAAACATGCTTGTAAAAGCACGTAAAAACAAAAACCGCTATCTGCTTATCAAACGCAAAGTTACTTTCGACCAATTGAAAGCAATCCGGACATTTCCAATTTTCAAACTTGGTAAAAACAGCGGCGGGCTGATCACTGATGTCCAGAGTAAACGCGTTTACCCATATGATCACCTGGGATACAGAACCCTTGGATGGTTCAGGGAAGGAAATCCAAACAATGTAGGTATTGAAAGCGCTTTCAACAGCGAAATGCAGGGCATGGCCGGGAAGAGGCTTTATCAAAGGATACCAGATGGAAACTGGCGTCCGATGAATAAGAGCAATGAAATTGAACCGGTTAATGGCGCTGATATTCTTACAACAATTGACATTAATATACAGGATGTAGCCGAAGAAGCATTGTTACGCCAGCTTGAGTTCAACGAGGCTGATCACGGTTGTGCTATTCTGATGGAAGTTAAAACCGGCGAAATAAGAGCAATAGCCAACCTTGGCCGCACAAAAGAAGGCAAATACGAAGAGCTTTATAACTACGCAATTGGCGAAAGCTCTGAACCTGGCTCGACTTTTAAATTATTTTCCCTGTTAGCAGCATTTGAAGATGGAAGAGTTGCTCTCAATGATATTGTTGACGTAACTGGTGGAATTACAAAATTTGGCAACCGCACCATGCGAGACTCACACCTGGGCGATGGAGTAATGACAGTTCAACAGGCATTCGAAAAATCGTCGAATGTAGGTGTCTCAAAGATAATTTACAAAGCTTATTCATCGGATCCTCAGGCATTTGTTGACCGGCTTCACAGTTTCAGTGTAAACAAACGGATGGGTCTTGAAATTAAAGGCGAAGGTCGTCCACAGATACTGGGGACAAAGGATGGTTTATGGTCAAACTCATCGTTACCCTGGATGTCGATCGGCTACGAAGTGGCACTTACCCCTTTACAAATACTTACTTTTTACAATGCCGTAGCAAATGATGGTGTGATGGTAAAACCTCATTTTGTAAGAGAAGTGCGCAAGGCAGGAATACCGGTTAAGACTTTTGAAACCGAGATCATCAACAAACGTATTGCCTCCAAAGAAGCAATTACAATGGCACAAACAATGCTCGAAGCCGTTGTTGATCATGGTACAGGATCGGTGTTAAAAAATCCGATTTATAAAGTTGCCGGCAAAACAGGAACTGCCCAGGTAGCTCAAAACAAAGGCGGATACAATAAAACGAATTACAAAGGATCATTTGTGGGATACTTTCCTGCCGACAATCCTAAATACTCCTGCATTGTAGTTATCAACAATCCTACAAAAGGCGGTTATTACGGAGGTGCAATTTCGGCACCGGTATTCCGCGAAATTGCCGATCGTATATACGCCACTGATC
>CAZBZA010000018.1:0-20361 GCA_964495865.1 uncultured Lentimicrobiaceae bacterium | reverse complement strand
GCAGCAATCTTAATTTCTTTACCGGTCTGTGGGTTGCGTCCTTTACGTGCAGCACGTTTGGTAACGGAGAATGATCCAAATCCAACCAATGCAACGCGATCACCTTTTTTCAATGCTTTATTTGTAGAGGCAACAAAAGCATCGAGAGCCCTTTTGGCATCAGCTTTTGTCATGCCGGCTTCAGCAGCCATTGATTCAATTAATTCTGCTTTGTTCATCGTTATAAGGTATTAGTTAGTAATAAGGTTATATTTAATACAAATATAATTCAAAATTCACTGATATCAACATGTTCAGGATAAAAACACGCTGAATTGTTAATAAAGGCAATCTTTTGTTAATAACTTCCCTTTATTTGCAGTGCTTTAGTGCATGTTTTTACAGTTGTACCACATTTATTCAAAGCGAAAGGCTGCTGTAATCTGAATACCCCTCAGAAATTCTGCTGTCCCCATACGTTTTTTGCCTTCGAGCTGTAGTTCTTCAATTAAAATTATTCCATCCCTGCCTGCTACCGAAAGTGATTTCTTCCCATCTGTAATTATTGTTCCGGGTGTTAACCGGATGTCTGAAATTTCGTTAGATGTTTTATAAATCTTCACTTGTTTTTTTGTGCCATCTTCTGAAATCAATATTGAAAAAGCTCCGGGAAATGGCGACAGCCCTCTAACCAGGTTCTGAATCTGAAGGCATGAAGCGTCCCAGTTTATCTGACAATCCTGCTTAAAAATCTTTGGTGCCGGATTTAGTATTAATTTTTCCGTTTGCAGGCTTTCCTGGCTCAATGCATTTACGTTGCCCGCGCTGATCCGTTGAAGCGTTTCTACGATCAATATACCTCCTTCGGCCATCATACGGTCATGCAGCGTGCCGGCATCGTCAGAGGGCAGTATAGGGATTCTCTTCGCCAGGATGATTTTACCGGTATCAATTTCTTTTTCTATAAAAAAAGTGGTCAGTCCTGTTTCGGTTTCTCCATTGATGATAGCATGATTTATTGGCGCGGCTCCACGGTATTGTGGCAGTAGTGATGCGTGAAGGTTCAACGTGCCATATTCGGGCATTTGCCACACTATTTCAGGAAGCATCCTGAAGGCAACTACTACCTGAAGGTTTGCTCCGAAGCTTTTCAGTCCGCTTACAAATTCAGGGTTTTTAAGACTTACCGGTTGCAGAACAGGTATGTGTTGCCTAAGCGCGTATTCTTTAACAGGCGACGCATGTATTTTCTGTCCTCTTCCGGCTGGCTTGTCGGGAGCAGTAACAACAGCTGCTACGTCGTATCCGGCATCAATAATTGCCCGCAGCGGTTCAACTGCAAATTCCGGAGTACCCATATAAACGATTCGCAATTTTCTATCCATACACCTGTTGTTAAACAAAAAATACCTGAAGTTCGTCCAGGTATTTTCTAAAAAGTAAAAAGTATATTATTTCGAAACTTTGCCCTTGGCTTGTTCTATGTATTTTTCAATATCCCTTGCTTCGGTACTTTTCGTATATTCTTTTTGTATTTTTTCGTAAAGTTCAACTGCTTTATCGAATTTTCCCAGCTCTTCGTAAACGAAAGCGGCTCTCATAAGGTAAAGCGGAGTAGTTAGATCGTTATTTTTGTGATTAGCGGCTTTAAGGTAATAATCAACAGCTTTATCTTTTTGGTCAAGTTCGAGGTAAGCATCGCCTATTCCTCCTGTTGCCATTGAGCCAACCAATTCGTCGTCGCTGCTGAATTTTTTCAGATATGTAATAGCATCCTCAAATTTTCCTTGTTTCAGATAAATGATACCTGTATAATATTTAGCCAGGTTAGCCGATTTAGTCATACTGTATTCATCCATAATATCAAGGAATCCAAGGTTCTGTCCATCGCCGTTCAATGCTTTATTCAAGGAGTCCTGTTCGAAATATCTCTGTGCCATAAACATTTGTCCCTGTGCCGCTTTTTCGCGGGGAGCAACAAATAATTTCTGGAATGCAAAAACGCCTAATACTATAACAATGGCAGCGCCGATTATTATTGTTAGAAGTTTCTGATTTTTTTCAATAAATTTTTCTGATTTCGACAGAGCTTCTTCAACCTTGTGGATTTTCTCTTCAGTATTGTCAATTTTCTTGGCCATAATTCTTAATTTTGAGGCGCAAAAGTAGCCTTTTTTTAGGAAATAATAATCATAGGTTGCTTTTTTTACTAACATATCATGGTAAATAATGATTATTTGGCATAGAAAGTGTTCTAAACCCAATCTGTTTAAACTGTAAATGATGAAATATCTGATCCGGATTGCATTTCTTATTGCTTTTGTGATGCCTTTTTATGCCCAGGCCGGCTGGCTGATTAATGGTCGTATTATCGATCGCGAAGGCAATACAATCCTGAAGAGGTACTTTATTCAGGATAATGTGGTGAAAGTTGAAATGTTTAACCTCATCTATATCTGTAATCTAAAAACAGAAAGCATCATACTTGTCGATCCGGAGAACCTGATTTATGTGCAGACAACATTTACCGCTTTCCAGACGAAAATGAGAGAATTTAAATCAGAACGATTGCGTGCATTGCTCGAACTGGTTCCTGAGGATAAAAAGTCGGAATACGAAGCCATTTACAGGCAACAGATCGAACAGCAGGTAATCCTTCCAGAATACGGAAGTGATTCATTGGATATCAGCATATTATCAGATAATGAGAAGTTGCTGGGGCACAAGGCAACAAAATATAAAATTTCGGAGAATGGGCGTAAAAAGGAAGAGTTTATATTTACTTCGGAAATCGACATCAGGGATCACCTGGATATGAATGCTTTTCTGAAATATATTTACCTGATTGAACCCCAAGATAATACAATAAAATATATGGCTTCGGATAAATACCGGGAAACTGTAAAAAACGGACTTGTACTCCGACGTTTTATTTATGAAGATGGATACAGGTCGGAGTGGCAGGTAAATGAAACCGTGAATAAAACCATTCCTTCCTATGAATTTGGTATTCCTGATTTATGTAAAGAGGTTACACTGGACAAATGGATCAATAGAAAAAATGATTCCGAAGGACAATACTATGATGATTATGAATAAAGATATAGTTGATTTAACGTATAAAGCCGGCCTGCGCGATTTTTTCAGAAGTTTAAAGCTCGATAAACGAAATGATCTGATGGATAGTGTTTTAAGTGAGCGCACCCGTTATGTTACAGTGGCTCTCGAAAATATTTACCAGCCTCACAACG
The DNA here is from genome assembly GCA_964495865.1 of uncultured Lentimicrobiaceae bacterium. Taxonomy (GTDB): domain Bacteria; phylum Bacteroidota; class Bacteroidia; order Bacteroidales; family UBA4417; genus UBA4417. The sequence goes on along the minus strand of CAZBZA010000018.1, from coordinate 17,131 downwards.
CAAGCGCGGTATTGCGTTCGTGCGATTGTTTTGGTATACAGGATGTGCATATTATCGAAAACTCTTACCAGTACGAATTGAATCCTCATGTATCGTTAGGCGCTGCGCAATGGCTTAACCTGCACCGGTACGATAAGCTGGAAAACAATACACCTGAATGCATTGCTAAATTAAAAAGCGATGGATACCGTATTGTTGCTACCACGCCTGATGCGAAAGCGATTGATATTCACGATTTTGATGTATCGAAAGGTAAATTTGCCCTGCTTTTCGGAACCGAAAAATTCGGACTTACACCTGAGGCTTGCGAACTGGCTGATGAATTTATCCGGATTCCGATGTATGGTTTTACCGAGAGTTTTAATATTTCTGTTTCCGTTTCACTCTGCCTTTTTCATTTTACTGCCAAAATACGCTCAACTGAAACCGACTGGCGTTTAACAGAAGAAGAGAAACTTGAAATTTATTTACAATGGTTTCGCAACACAACAACCAACAGCGAAATGATTGAGAGAAAATTTTACCAGGATTATTTCGTGAAGTAGATTTTTATGCCCCAAACATCACTAAAGCAAAACTTTGAAGCTGGTTTGATGCCGAAATAGCTTTTCGCACATGTTTTTATTTCTTTTTTTTCAACCACAGATTGTAATCTGAAATGGATAAAAACTGTTGAACAATTTTTCGGATTATAAAATTATTTTGCTTTGGTTATCATTTTTAACTATTTTTACAGCACGACCTAACATTCATAAAACTATATATATTATGGGAAAAGGAGATAAAAAAACACGCAGGGGCAAAATTATTCTTGGTTCCTTTGGCGTACGCAGGCCAAAATCATCGAAGAACAAAGCCATTCTTAACGTGAAAGCAAGTGCTGAAAAAGCGCCGGCAAAAGTCAAAAAGGCTCCAGCCGCCAAAGCTGAAGCAAAACCTAAAGTTAAAGTAGCTGAAGTGGTTGAAGTGGCTGAAGTAGCTGTGGCTTCCGCTGAAGAAACTGCTGTTGCTGCTGCTCCCAAACCTGTTAAAAAACCTGTTAAAAAGGCTAAAGCCGATGATACAGTGAAGGAATAGACCTACTACCAACTACAACCATTATAATCAATCGTGTGAGGGGCCCAGGTTCCTCACATTTTTTTTGTATATATTGCCTCTTTCTTCAAAATTCTTAAACATATCGTAACTGGCAGCTGCCGGCGAAAGCAGGCAAATTTTCCCTTTGGCAGTAATTTTCCTCGCAATAGTTACAACTTCAGCATAATCCTTTGCTGTGCAAAAGTTTATGTTTTTAATACCATAATCAGTGAATTCATGCAGCATTCGTTCACCGGCTCCTCCTATAAAAATTATGTTTGAAATTCCTGATGCATTCAGAAATGGATATAATATATCATATTCAATTCCCCGGTCGAAGCCGCCAAGTATCAGTGTGTCAACATTATGTAAGGTTTTAACAGCTTCTGTTGTGGCTTCCGGAATAGTAGCAATCGAATCGTTATACCAAATAATTCCGGCATATTCGCCAACAAGCTCAATACGATGTTCCAGTCCATTAAATGTTCGGATTCCTGAAACAATTGATGCTGTGTTTATTTTACTCAGGAAACAGGCTGCTGCTGCAGCCATTATATTATAAAGGTTATGATGTCCTTTTAAAGGCTGGCTTATACTTGTATCATAAAGTTCTGTTTCTGTTCCTTCGAGATTTAAAACAATCTGATTGTTTGCAATATGAATGGCAGAGTCTAATTGTGGCTCAGGCGAAAAAGGCAGCTCTTTATGTTTTGTAGCAATTAAAGTGTGAACAAGTGATTTAACTGCTTCGTTATCATTATTATAAATAAAATAATCATTCGGGCCCTGGTATTTTCCAATATTCAATTTTGCCAATTGGTAATCGAGGTAACTGTGATAATGATCGAGATGTTCCTGGAAAATGTTGAGCAATATGGCAATACGAGGAGAGTGTGAAATGTACTCAAGCTGGTGCGACGATAATTCAAGTACAACAATGGATTCCGGCATTATTTCGGTAATGCAATCAAATGGGGGTATGCCGATATTGCCAACCAGCAAGGTGTTGCATCCTGCATTTTTGAGTATATGATAAATAAGGCTTGCAGTAGTACTTTTCCCTTTGGTTCCTGTGATGCCGATGGATTGCTGACCGTAACATTGCAGGAAAATATCTGTCTGGGAAGAAATACTTACATGCGTAAGTTTTTTTGGAAATGAATTAGATGGGATTCCAGGCGATTTTATCGCAATATCATAATTATCAATATATTGCATGCATCCTTTACCTGTAACAAATTGTATATTGATATCGTTCTTCAATACAGCATCTTCACGGATTGCTTCGTTTTCGTCGATAATTGTGATTGTTTTTTCCGGAAAAACCTGCCTCAGCAGTGTATAAGTTGATCGCCCTTCTCTTCCAAAACCTAATAATGCCAGACTCTTATCCCTGAAAATATGTTTGAGTTTTTCTATCATTTCAATCCTTTTTGAATAATTTCGAGGAAACGAGGCTCCAGGAAATGCTCCGTGTTAAATTCGGCTAATATCTTTTTTGTAAGAACAGGCGAATACTTCGAAAAGTTGGTTGTATTGCTGTAGTAGTCTATTAAAAGAGGAAGTTTTTCGTTCATATGCTGAGCAATAAACATCTGAAGTGCAGCATTCACTTCGTCAACGGTGCCAACACATTCGAAAGGCTTCACCTCATCAATACCTGTCAGTTCTTTTAAATAAGTTAGCATCTGAGGCATCTCAAAGAGGTTTTTACCGAAAATATGAACCAACTCAATCATAGGAATAAAAGGGCTCAGGATGGTGAACGCGAAAAGGCATTTCGGACAATTGCAGCACCAGCTGTCGGTTTTGCTTCCGGCATTGCAGCTTTTAAACACCGGATAATATTTTACCTGTTCAGCAAACAACTGTGCAATACGCAGTTCATTTAGCGGGCGCAGGAAACTGAAATAATTGAAACTGCCTGAAATATAGGATCTCACATAGCTCCTGAAATCAGCTTCAAAAGCAAACGATTTTGAGTACTGATGATTAACTTCTGTTCCGGCAACTGTTGGTTCGTTAGCACTCGATTCGTTAGAAAGTGCAATATGCCTGTGTCCGGTTATTGCCGAAACCATCAGACTGTAAAATGCAAGTAATGCCGAAAAAGGCGTATGCCCATTCAGGAATCCCTGTGCATTTAATTCCAGTAAAAGCGGATCAAGGCGACGGTTCACTTCAATAAAACCATCAGTACCGAAACCTCCCACGCTTGCACAATCAATAGTTGCACCCCGGGGATTCATTATAAACGGCCTTATTTTTTCGCTTTTGCTGATGAGCTCAAGCGTTACAACCGAATCTTTTCCTCCACCGATTGGAATTATAACGGTTTCGTCGAGACTGATTTCTTGTGGATCAAAAACTTCGCCTTCAGAGCTAATAGTCATAAAATCCGCAAGCGAAGTGTTAATGGAATTGGTATAGAAAAATTCGCCAAGTCCTTGATAATAAACATTTTTCCACCACGAAACCTGCTCATCCGTAATTTTTTGGTTTTTGATAATGACAACAGGCGGACAAGCTGTTTTCCAATAACTTACCAACTCAATCATACCTATGTGAAATAAGAGGTTGCGATAGAGCTGACTTTCTATTTTTTCCCGGGTAGGGAAATTTTTGATAAACCTTTTTGCCGGTATGCTGAAACCCGGATGAAAAACAAACTTGTTTCCCAGGTTAAACTCGTAAATAACATGGAGTCCGGCAGAATCAACAGTTGCCTTATATCCGGTGTATTCCATAAAAGGAAAATCCTTTCTCAGAAGGTTATATTTTTCCTGTTCAGATATCATATCATACACTTTCATTGTTTCCACAGGCAAAGATGAAATTAGCCGACTTATCATTTTTGAGCATCAAAGATAAAACAATCATGCAATCTGTCGTACTATTTTGCGTTACAATACTTACTAACGTGTGCAACATGCTGCTTTTATTCGTATATTGTCATCTAATACTTATACCATGATATTGCCAGATCAACATCCGGAAAGTGGAAAGATACTTGTTAGTCAACCCTCCCTGACCGACAGGTTTTTTAACAGATCAGTTGTAATGCTGGCTGAGCATAGCATTGAAGGTACTTTTGGTTTTATCGTAAACAAACCGGCGAGACTGAAATTAAGCAAAGTAACTGCGGAATTCGGGCCTTTCGATACCGATCTGTACCTGGGTGGACCTGTGCATGTGAACAGTCTGTTTTATGTACATTCAAGAGGCGATTTAATTAAGGACAGCCTAATGATTATTGATGGAGTTTATTGGGGTGGCGATATCGAAGATATCAGGAAACTGATTTTTTCGGGAGAAATAACAAGTAACGATATAAGGTTTTATGCCGGATATTCGGGTTGGGAATCCAAACAACTCGACAGGGAGATGAAAGAAAATTCGTGGATTGTTCTCGAAGGACAAAAACGTTTTGTATTTGGCTCGCGGCCAACCGGTTTGTGGAAAAAAATCGTTCTTACTCTTGGCGAAGATTTCGCTCCCTGGGTGAATTATCCGTACGATCCGAATATGAATTAAAAATCACAATCGGGATATTGCGATTTTTACTTTTTGTTTATAACGAATGCATTTTATGATATGAATGGTTTTGTTCAGGCTTACATTAACCTCCCGTTAACATTGCAAGCAGGTTATTTAGCAGCGAGGGTTTTAGCACGATAGTAAATACAAAGCCGAAAATTGCGCCCCAGAAATGTACATCGTGCCCCACATTGTCAATATTCTTTTTACCCATATACCACGAATACGCCAGGTACAGCCCACCGAAAATTATTGCCGGAATTCCGATAGGGATCAAAAAAAGATAGATTTTACTCAACGGATCAAAAATAATGCTGGCAAAAACCACTGCTGATACAGCTCCTGATGCCCCGACAGCCGTATAGGTATAATCGTCCTTATGCTTTCCATACGATGGAAGAGTTGATATTGCAGTACTTCCGATGTATAACAGCAAATAATAAAGTATCGCTTTATTACCGAAATAAAATCCATAATATGTTTCTACCACTCTTCCGAACGAATAAAGGACCATCATATTAATGAGCAGGTGAATCCAGTCGGCATGAATAAGAGCATAGGATACAAAGCGGTAACTGTTTTTAAAATGCTTAATGTCGTAAGCATTAAAAGCAAGCCTGCGAAACAATTCGTGGTTGTTAAATGCAAGTATGGTTACAGCCACTGTAATCAGTATGATAATAATTGTTACTGTCATATTAATCAGGCTGTTGTGTGTAATCTATTTCGGAGCCAAGCACACTATGAGGAATCATATATACAGCCAGTAAAATTATTGCTGCAGCAATTGCCCAACCTCTGGCATTATGATTTCGGCGTAACATTACCACGGCAACAATCCATCCCAAACCTGCTATCAAGGTTTTATTATCGGTCATATCGCCAAAATGGAATATTCCCTTCATCGGCCAGCCGGTCCAATAGTCGCCAAAAGCATAATTCTGAACAAAAGGCCCCAGTATTAATCCTCCGGGAACTAAAAATATGAGTGTAAGCAATGAATACAGATATGTTTTGCTTCCATTTCTGATAGCTTCTATTCCGGCGCGGGTACTAAAAAGCATGGCCAGGAACATAAGTAAAATGTGAGGAGTAAGCACAAATGCCGGAACCGGTCCTTTGAAACGCATCACTATAGGATTTTTTGTAAGATTTACCGTTTCGCTATTCGCAGACAGGGTGATGTTATATTCCATTTTACCGGCAGCAGGTTGCCTGGGCATCATGAAAATAAGTTTGTCGCCCGATCGCATAAGCGGAGCGCTGCTTAATGAGTCGTGGCTTTTAAATCGCCTGAAATGAATCTCACCGGTTACTGATTTATCTTCAACTTCCACAGCAATTTCAGCATCTTTATCGTTATCTGCGGTCCTGATAAGTTTATATTTGATAACATTATTATTGAGTGTTATCGTTCCTCTTTCAGGATAAGTAGGACCAGTCATGCGCTGATAAATTGCAATTCCAACTGTAAAAATAATGGCAAAAACCCACCAAAGAACTGATTTTAAAGATACACGCATAAAAAGTTGTTTTTAATATTTCCGGCAAAAATATCTCATTATTTTTAAATGGCAGCACAAATATGTAAATTAGCCTATATAATTTTAAACATGAATGCCGGATTTGTGAAATATAAGAGCGGTTTTTCCGTTTCTAAAATCAGTTACAACTTAACTGAGCATATTTTGATAAAAATAATTCAGAAGTATTGTAAATGTCGGCGATTTATTTCGGTAAAAGTACTTGTTTTGCTTTTCGCTATTTCAAGCACAAATAGTTATGCCCAGGAAATGCTGGGTATTGTAAACAGCAGTCGTTCAGGTATTACCGGTTCAATGATAAATCCTGCTGTAGCAGTCACCTCACCATTTTATATTGATATTAATATTCTTGCTGTTGACATTTTTGCTGAGAACAATTTTATTTACCTGGCTGAAGATGAATATCAATTCAAACGTTTTTTAATGAAAGACCCTCAGTTTCCTACCCATGGAGTAGATAACAACCTGATTGTTTACGACTATTATAACAAGAAAGATAAGAAAGGCTATGCAAATTTCCGGCTGATGGGGCCATCGTTTTCGGTAACTGCAGGACGGCATTCGTTTGGACTGTTGACCGCTGCCCGTGGTGTTATGTCAGCTAAAAATTTGCCTTACGATATTGCAAAATTCGGAATCGAAAAACTGGAATATCCACCGCAGTATGATATTAATTATGTCGATAACAGGAATATTTACAATGCTCAGATGGCATGGGCTGAATTAGGTTTTAACTATTCGTATGTGTTTAAACAACAAGGACTTGATTATTGGGCTGCCGGTGCTACTTTCAAAATATTAAGAGGTTATGCAGGAGGATATTTTAACTCGGATAATGTTGATTACGTTGTCCTCGACCGCGATACGCTGATAGTTAAAAATATAAATGCCGAAGCTGGTTATTCGCTGCCTTTGAATTACGAAACCAATGAAACGATGAACAGTCCCCTCTTCAGAGGTAAGGGTGTGGGATTCGATTTAGGTGTGATTTATCAGAAAAAGAAGAGGTATGTTCGTAACGATCGTACAACTAAACTGTGTGCACAAACGTATGTTCCTTACAAATATAAAATCGGGGTTTCATTACTTGATATCGGCAGAGTTAAGTTTACTGATAATGCAGAGAAACTTGTTTTTGATGAAGCATCAACCTACTGGCCTGGAATTACCTGGATTGATTTTACAACAATCCGGGATTTGACTGATACTATTAGTCAACAGTTTTATGGCAACTCAACAGAGCTAATTCAGGGTAACGAAATAAAAATTGCTCTGCCTGCAGCTATAAGCATACAGGCGGATATAAATTATGCTGGAAACTGGTATTTTAACGGAACTGTTGTTTATCCTTTGCAATTTTCGAAAACAGGCTTAATCAGACCTGTTTTATTTGGTTTAACCCCACGATATGAAACCGAAATGTTTGAGGTTAGTTTGCCAATTACACTCTACGATTGGACAAAACCCCGCATTGGCCTGAGCGCGCGCTTTCGCGGCTTTTTTATTGGTACCGAAAAGTTAAGTGGCTTTTTTAGTTTCAGCGATTTTACAGGACTCGACTTTTATGCCGGACTAAAACTTTCCTTACGAAAAGGAGACTGCCGTAATAAACCCGCCGATAATTGTGGAATGGAAGAGTACAAGAAGTATACGAAAACTAAAAAGTAACTATAAATCGCATTGTATGCTATTTAACTAATAGCTCTTTGCGATTAATTTAATTCACCGTCCTTACATCCATTGCGTCGCGCAAACCATTACCAATCAGCATAAAAGCCAGTACCATTACCATAATAGCAATTCCTGGCAGTATAGCGAGGTATCCATAATCAAGTATAATGTAAGGATAATTCTCTTTAATCATTCCGCCCCACGATGGCATAGGCGGCTGAACACCAATTCCGAGAAAACTCAACCCGGCTTCGAGAAGTATTGCTGAAGCAAAATTGGCCGCTGAAATAACTATAACAGGCGCCATGGCATTTGGAAGAATGTGCTTGAAAATAATTCTGAAATTCCTATAGCCCAGCGCCCGGGCGGCTTCCACGAATTCCTTCTCGCGAAGGCTCATAAACTGCCCTCGAACCACACGTGCAACTTCCACCCACATGGTTAATCCTACCGCAACAAATACCTGCCAGAATCCTTTTCCCAATGCAAATGTTATAGCAATAACTAGTAATAATGTAGGAACAGCCCACACCACATTTATAAACCAGGATATTAATGCATCCGTTTTACCTCCGAAATAACCGGCAATAGCTCCCAGGAAAATACCTATAAGCAGCGAAATGGCTACCGAAATAAAACCAACCGAAAGACTAATCCGTGTTCCGATAACAAGCTGGCTCAATACATCACGTCCGTAGAGGTCGGTTCCCAGTAAGAATGTTTTCTGAACGATATTTTTCTCAGTTATTTGCCTGCGCAACTCTTCAACAGAAGTTTTAATTATTTTTCCATTTAGCGTTATAAACGAAATCAGGTTATCTTCCTTTTTTATACCGGATTTTTCAGACAACGGATAACAAACATTTGCCAGGTGAAAACTTAATTCCAATCCCGATGCATCTTTACTATATTCTGTAATTATAATTGAATCTGAAGAAAACCTGTAGCCGGAAAGCGGATAAGACTGATACTTGTTTTCCTGCCCGTAAAGTAATTTGTGAAAAATGTTTCTGGCTGGAATATCCTGATTTTTACAAACTTTCAGAACTCTTACATCTGAACCGGGTTTTAAAGTTGCCAGTAGCAGATTCTGTTCATTCACCATAGGTGTTTGATCGGGTGTAACCCAATATCCAAAAATGCCTAAAAGTGCTACCAATCCGATAAATACGAGCGAACTGAAGGAAACCTTGTTTCTGCGGAAACGTATCCATGCAAGTTTACTCAGGGAGCCGGTGCTATCGTATTTTCGTTTTCGGAGAAACAAGTTATTTTTCTTAAAGATTTGGCTCTGCTTTAAATCAAGGAGATGTCAGGTTTGAAATGAATATTTAGGTTCCGCCCGATTCACAATTTTTTTAAAGATTTACCTGAAGTTTCTTGAAAAAATGTCAGGATCGAAGTCGGAATCAAAATCAAAATAATCTTCATCCTCATCCTCACGCTTGTAAGTGTTAATAAATTCAAGAATTTGTTTTTTCGTCATTGGTCTCTGAAAAGTTGCAATTATTTCGCCTAAGTTTTCAAAAATGCTTTTCAATTCCGATTTATCCTTTTTGATTACATACATTGCATTTTTCAGAGGATAGCCAGCGTAATCAAGAATTGCGGCGAAGCGTGGTTGGAATCTCATGCTGATTCGTTCAGCTTCAAGCTCAGCAACCTGCTGCCTGAGTGCCGAAATGTAGATTTTTAATTTGTCGTCGGTAAGTTTTTCGAGATGTTCGGCGGTCTTATGCACCCATTCAATTTCCAGTTTGAGTAATGCAGGCAAGTCCTTTTGCTCGTAAGCGGCAGTAACTTTTTTCATAATCTCTTCCTTTTCTGCTTTAAGGAATTCGTTTACTTCGGTATCAGGATGCAATACCTTGGCTAGAGCAATATAAATGCTGCGGATATTTTTGGCTTTTAGATTTTCTTCTGCTTTTAAAGCATTTTCCCTGTTTTGTTGTCTTTTTGATTTTTTAAAGCCCGATTGTTGATGATCTTGTTTTGTTTGTCCGAACTGTTCTTTCATTTTTGCCTGAAAACGGGCAAATCCTTCGGGGCTATTTTCGATGTCATCCAAATTAATGTCCATTCCATACATATCACTCATATATTCGGCAAACATTTCTTTTGTAGATTCCTGCTGATATGCGATGTCTTCTTTGTATGGTACATCATTCCATTTGTCGTAGAATGATTCCTGCTCCGGATCAGGCTCAATAGATCTGAATGCGCCATCACATTGATCTACAATAACTTCGCGTATGCTTTCGGCTTGCTTTTTTGTGAATTTATTCACGGGTATGGTTTCCGCAATTGCCATGGCAAGTTTAATCCTTTGATGCGCAATCTTAGTTTGAAGTGGCGTAATTTCTTTGCTATGGATTACTAAAAGTTGTGAAAGTTTTTCGTTTTCAGCAATAATTTCAGACTCCAGCGTTTCAATACGTTTGGTAAGCTTATTGAACATCTGCTGGTTTTTCGACAGTGACTTCTTGTCTTTAACAATAATTTTCAATGCGTTTTCGTTTTTATCTTCAAAATCACCGAATAGTGTCTGCATCTGTTTTTTTTATCGATTACAAATTAATTCCTCGCTTGCTTCTAGAACTTCCTGTCACCACCCAGCAATCCGCCCAGAATTCCGCCGCCAATTCCACCAATTCCACTGGATTGCTCGCGATTGGTTCGTGATGAAGAAATAATTCTATCGGCTAACCGCGACAATGGCAAGCTCTGCAGGTAAATAGTTCCGGGACCGGTAAGGCTTGCCAGGAATAATCCTTCGCCACCGAACAATGCATTTGTAAATCCACCTACAAACTGTATATCATAGTCAACTGTGGGTGCCATGGCAACAATGCAGCCTGTATCAACCCGCAGCGTTTCGCGCTCACGAAGTTCACGTTTTATTATGGTTCCACCGGCATGAACAAATGCCAGCCCATCGCCGGATAAACGCTGTAAGATGAATCCTTCGCCACCAAAAAGTCCTGCACCAATTTTTTTAGTAAAAGCAACATCTATATCAATTCCGTTAGCTGCGCATAAAAACGAGTCCTTCTGACAAATAAATGTTCCGCCTACCTGCCTCAGGTCTAATGGAATAATTTTACCCGGATATGGCGCTCCAAAAGAAACACTGCGCTTCTCCGCAGCTGTATTGTAAAAGGTGGAAATAAAGAACCCATCACCGGAAATCATGCGTTTTAACCCTTTAAAAAGGCCGCCGCCGGTTCCGGTTTCCATCATTATGCCTTCTTCCATAAACATCATTGCGCCAACTTCGGCACGAACGCCTTCAGCCGGATCAAGCTCTATTTCAACGATCTGCATGTCGTCGCCATGGATTTTGTAATCGATTACATCTGCCATTTTTAAGATGGGATTTAGTTAATTAATATGAGTTACAGTAAAATTTCAGATAAATAGAATATGACAAATAGAAAATGGTTCGTAAGACGATTTTCGATTTTCTATTGACCATTCACTGCATTAACGCTACAAATCTATTAAAAATGATTCAACAACACTTTTAAATTCCAAAATTATAGATTACTTTTGCAGCATCAATGAAATATGGTGGTATTAGCTCAGCTGGTTAGAGCGCCGGATTGTGGTTCCGGAGGTCGTGGGTTCGAACCCCATATTCCACCCAGGTAAAAGGTCGTCTTAGGATGGCCTTTTTTTGTGTACAGACACCCTGCGGGTGTGCAGACACAAAAAAAAAGCCAGCAATTAGCTGACTTAATAATTCTTAGTTTTCATGAAACTCCCAGTATTCATCTGCACTTTCTGTCGTTTTCTGATCCCAATAGGCTGGTGAAACTTTTTTGCCATCTGGCGTTTTTAATGCCATTTCGTATACAGCAATAACCGGATTAAAAACCAGGTCGGTAACTCCGATTGTGAAGAGGGTAGGAGCGTCATCGGTTTCTTTCTTGTCTTCGGTAACCATAACTTCAAACTTGTTGAATTCAAGAAGGCTTCTAAGAAATTCAATACGCTTAGGGGCAGCGCCTTTTTCAACAATAGTGCAACGAACCCCATTGATTTCTTCAACTATATGTTTTGCTTTGAGTGGCATGGTTACAATTTACAATTTACGATTTTTAATTTACGATTTTTGTCAAACTACCCTAATCTTACAACCGGCATTTAATTTACAATGGCAAAAGTTACGGCGTCAATAATTTCGTATATCTGACTCCAGAATCCGATTATAAAGATACCGATAGTACAAGCAAACAGACCAATTTTTGTCATTAAGTCGCTTTTGAAAAATGCGATCGGGGTCTCATTTTTATTGATGAACATGGCTTTAACAACCAGTAAATAATAATACAAAGAGATGGTAGCGTTAAGTACAGCTATAAAAACTAACCAGTAATATCCACCGGATGCGGCAGATGTAAAGAGGAAAAATTTACCAAAAAAACCGGCAACCGGCGGAATCCCTGCTAGTGAGAATACGCTGAGCATCATTAACAATGACAACATGGGATTAGTGGCATACAGGCCATCATAATCATCCATGTTTTCTTTACCGGTTTTAGCTGAAATAGCTGAAATTACACCGAAAGCACCCAGGTTGGAGAAAATATAAACCAAAACAAAGTAAACTGTAGCCGTCATACCAATTTTGTTTCCGCCTATAATACCAAGGAGTATAAAACCAGCCTGAGCAATACTCGAGAATGCCAGGAATCGTTTCATGTTTTTCTGCCTCAAGGCAAAAAGATTACCAATTGTCATCGTCATTACAGCAATGAGGTAAACAATGTCCTTCCACAGGTAAGCAATAGAATGAAAAACCGTGTACATTACCATGATAAGGATAAATGCGGATGCTCCTTTTGAGATTACAGAGAAATAGGATGTAACATTTACAGGTGAACCTTCGTAAACGTCAGCAGTCCAGAGGTGGAAAGGAACCAGTGAAATTTTAAATGCCATTCCTGTAAAGAAGAAAATGAATGCAAGCACCTGCAGGGGAGTATCCGAATACACTGCACCGACAGCATCAAAATAGATGGAACCTGTTGTACCGTAAATCATTGACAGACCGAAAAGCAATATTCCTGATGAAAGTGCCGATGATAAAATCAGCTTGATACCTGCTTCGGCCGAACGTGTTTGATGATGAGTGTATGCTGCCAAAGCTGCCATCGGAATGGTTGCCAGTTCGAGACCCAGATAAAGCATCAGGAAATCGCCTGATGAAATCATAAAGTTCATACCAACAAGTGTCGAAAGCAAAAGGATAAAGAATTCGCTGATTTTCTCACCGTTTTCTTCTTTCTTAAGCCATGTGGAGCTTTGAAATAATATAATCAGTACACCAACATTCAGTATGTTTTTCATTAAAATGGTCAAGCCATCGGTATGATACATTCCGCCGAAAAGTACTCCGGTTTGTGCCGGCAGGAATCCAACCACCGTATGAATGAAAAACAGTGTAATGGCAATCGGTATGATCCGGTGTTTCTGTCTCTGTTTCAGGTTCAGATCGATAATGAGAACTAATAATACCAATACTGTCAGTATTAATTCGTGCCGCATTGTCATGAAATCGTTTATGCTCATATTGAGTACTTAAAGTGATGATTAATACAATGGATTAAAAAATTCCTGCTACGGTTGCAACTCCATTAATTTTTTCAACAATGGGTCCAAGGCTGAAGTTGATCATATCCGACAACCAAAGCGGTGCCATGCCAATTGCAGCAATTGCAAGCAGAAGTGTTAAAGTAGAGAGTCTTTCGAACCATAAAGCATCTTTAAGATGAAGGAAGTGATCGTTCTTTATTGGTCCCATCAGTAAAGTACCTACAACTCTTAAGATGTAAACTGCCGTTATGACTATTGAAGAAGCTGCAACGATGGTAAGTACTCTGTGGAAAGTATCAGTATGCTGGAACGAACCAACAAAAATTGTCATTTCAGCAACAAAACCGCTTAATCCTGGAAGGCCTAAAGAAGCTAATCCCGCAATAACATATACAACGCCAAGGAATGGCATTACTTTCATCAGTCCGCCCATCTCGTTAATTAGACGGGTATGTGTACGGCCGTATATCATTCCGATCAAGGCAAAGAAAAGGGCCGTCATTAAACCATGTGAAATCATCTGGAAAACAGCACCGTTCAAGGCAGTCTGGTTCATCATGAGAATGGCAAAGAGTACCAAACCGCAATGGCTGACTGATGAATAAGCGTTAATGTATTTAAGGTCTTTCTGAACCACAGCACCGAATGCGCCATAAACTACGCTTATGCCGGTTAAAATCAGGAATATCCATGCTTGTTCGTGAGCAGCTTCAGGCATCAGGTAAATAGCAACGCGGAAAACGCCATAACCTCCCAGTTTCATAAGCACCCCTGCGTGAAGCATCGAAACTGCAGTAGGAGCGGAGGCATGACCATCGGGCGACCATGTATGGAAAGGAAATAACGCGCCAAGTACCCCAAATCCAACAAAGGCAAAAGGGAAAAGGAAGCGCTGCATTTCTATAGGAATATGATTTTTTGCTATTTCCAACAGGTTAAAAGTAAGCTGGCTGCCTTCAGGTGCTGAATAAAAATAAATGCCCAGGATTGCTACGAATAACAAAGCTGACCCAGCCATTAGCATGAGCGTAAGCTTCATGGCAGAATATTCTTTCGGACCTGAACCCCAGAGACCAATTAAAAGATACATCGGAATAACAGCAAGTTCGTAAAACAGGAACATGGTAAAAATATCAAGTGAGATAAAGAAACCATAAACCCCTGAAGCTAACAGGATCAGTGAAATAAAGAATTCCCTGTACAGAAAATCGACCATCCACGAAGCGAAAATTCCGGCAAAAACTACCAAGGCAGTAAGTGCGATCATGGCAACCGAAATTCCATCTACCCCAATTGTGTAGTGGATATTAAGTGTGGGAAACCAAACTGCATCGTAATAAAACAGCATGGCGGCAGTGTTTCCAGCATTCCGCTCGGCAAGGTAAAGATAAACCAGTATTCCGGCCAGGATAAGCTGAACACCCATACCAATGGCACTCACAATACGGGTTTGCTTCATATTGCCGGTAAATAATATCGCTATTATTGTGAGCAAGGGTATCAGGATAAATAAGCTGAGTATGTTCATGTTAGTTTTCTTACAATTTAACGTTGTGCATTTTTGTTAAACAGATTCTGTTATTTCCAGAGGTAAACGAATATGAGGACAAGGGCCAGAGCGCCGGTTACAAAAACGTAGCCATATTGCTGTAATCTGCCCGATTGGAAATTCTTTATTAAGTTGGAAGTGTTTTCAACTATCCGCGCAACCAGGTTCATAAATCCATCTACAATATGCCTGTCGAACCATGCAACAGGTGTTGAAATATATCCGAAAATAATTTTCTTGGTAACAAACAAATAAACTTCATCCATATAAAATTTATGGAAAGCCCATTTATATCCATTTCCAAAAACACCTGCCAGTTTATCGGGTAAACCATTAGCTTTAAGGTACATTGCAGTGGCTATTCCGATACCCAGGAAAGCAACCAGAACAGAAGGAATTGCAATACTCCAGTCGATATGAGCTTCGAAAGGCATACCATCAGAAGTAACTAAATTGTGAAATGGTAAAAATCCTGCGAAAACTGAACCGAAAGCCAGTATCATTAACGGAATGGTCATTACATAAGGCGCTTCGTGCGGTGTATGATGATAATGTGTTGCTTTCCCCCAGAAGATGCTGTAATACAAGCGGAACATATAAAATGCTGTTAAGCCCGCAACCACGTATTCAATTCCGAATAGTATTTTATTATGATGCCAGGCGGCAACCATAATTTCATCTTTACTGAAAAACCCGGATAAAGGAGGAATCCCGGCAATGGTAATACAGGCAATAAGGAAGGTGGCATGAGTAATAGGCAGGTATTTGCGGAGCCCTCCCATATCTTTCATATCATTGCTATGAACAGCATGAATAATTGCTCCTGCTGCCAGGAATAACAGTGATTTGAACAAGGCATGAGTAAACAGGTGGAAATTGCCTGCCATAAAACCTAGTCCGTCGTGCCCGCCATATCCCGAAACTCCCAGCGCTAGCATCATATAGCCAATCTGCGACATGGTTGAATAGGCAAGTACCCGTTTGATATCTGTTTGTGTTGTTGCTATTATAGCTGCAAAAAGAGACGAAATTCCGCCAACCCATGCAACAACTGTTAGTGCATCTGGCGCACCAAGTGCATAAACAGGAAAAAGACGGGCTACCAGATAAACACCGGCAACAACCATGGTTGCAGCATGTATAAGTGCCGAAACAGGTGTTGGTCCTTCCATAGCATCTGGTAACCAGATGTGTAAGGGAAACATAGCTGATTTACCGGCACCGCCCATAAAAATAAAAATCAGCGACCAGGTAAGTAACGACATACCCATAAATACTGCTCCACCAGGCAATGTGATTGCGGGTCCTGTCGGGCTGGTAAGTAGCTGGAAATCAAAAGTCCCGGTATTAAATGATAGGATCAGGATACCGATCAGGAATCCAAGGTCGGCAAAACGGGTAACGATAAATGCTTTTTTTGAAGCAGCAACAGCACTTGGTTTTTCGTAATAAAAGCCAATCAACAAATAGGATGAAACACCAACCAGTTCCCAAAAAATATACATCTGGAAAAGATTGGTTGCAAGCACTAATCCTAACATTGCAAAACTAAACAGCGAAAGGAACGAGAAGAATCGGTGGAATCCACGTTCACCTTTCATATAACCGATACTGTAGATATGCACCATCAGCGAAACTGTAGTAACAACAATCAGCATCATTACTGAAATAGGATCAATAAGAGCTCCAATAGTAATGGTTAGCTTATCGGTCAGATGCAGCCAGGTAATTTCGAAGGCTTTAATCGATTGGTAGCCGGTTTCGGCAACATGATCAGTCCAGAAATACCGAATAGCAGTGATATACGAAAGTATAGCTGAAATTGCCAATCCGGAAGTTCCGATTAACCCTGAAACAATGGGCTTCATTTTGTGCCCGGTAATTCCAATTAGTATAAACAACAGAAAGGGAATCAGCGGTATTAGTAATGTATAAGTGTAGTCGACCATATTTTTTAATGTGCTAATGGACTAATGGGGTAGTATTCAAATGTATTAATGTGACAATTTGACAATGGTTACTTGTAATTAAATGTTCTATCGTTTCCTTGTTTCATTTTCGAATTTTCAAATTGCCGAATTTTCAAGTTGTCAAATTGTCGAATTAAAACTTCATTTCGTCAACGTTATCAACATCAATCGACCTGAAATTACGG
>CAZBZA010000017.1:6269-21058 GCA_964495865.1 uncultured Lentimicrobiaceae bacterium | reverse complement strand
CTCCTTCGTTCCAACTAAACGAAGTGGAAACAGATGCCATATCAATATGGTCATTACCAAGTACAGGTGCAACTTCTGGTAATACACGTATTCCCGGCAATACATTTCGTTATCAAAGGACTGAATACCTTATTACTGCCGCCGAAATGGCAGCAAGCAGCTTTCCTGTTGGTCAGGAAATAAACTCTATCGGATTTCTTGTTGGAACAGCCGGAGCTACTACACAATCAGGAACTTTCACCGTATATCTGAAAAATACCAGTGATGTCGCTTATTCTCTGGGAACCAGCTGGGACATTACAGGATTTACCAAGGTTAGTGAAATTGCCAACTGGACTGTTCCGATTGCTGCAGGTTCTTATGAAGTGCCGTTCAGTGGTGGTTCAGCCTTCACTTATACAGGAGCTGGCGTTTATGTTGCCTGGGAATTCAGTAATCCTTCCGGAACCTTAGGAACTACTGGACTTGTTGCCTTATGTAACCTTAATATGACCGGTGGCTTAATGGGACAAAGAAGCAGTACTGCAATGCCAACAACACTCGTGGCATCTAACTGGAGACCGGCTACCATATTTGGAAATAACTTTTATACTGATGTTGTTCAGGTTACGAATATATATACGTTGGAACGAAATCCGATTCCTTATGGGGCTCCAACGCCTGTTGATGTAAGGGTAGCTAATGTTTCAGCAGCACCGGCAACCTTTAATGTTACTTTAACAGTAAAAGACCCTACAAATACAATTACACGCTACACCTCTACCCAAACTGTCACTGCATTAGCGGCAAATTCCGCCTCGGTTCTTAATTTCACCGGATGGAATCCTACAATTAAGGAAGAAGCTATTATAACAGCTACAACATCGGCAGTTGCCGGAGAGAACTGGATTATCAATAATACACTTGCTATTCCATGCAGTGTAAATGATAATCTGTATTCGTACAATTATGCAACTACAGGTGCGGGAGGTTTTGGATTTACATTCCCTGGTCCGGGAATTTTCTCAGCTAAATACCATATGAACGGACAAGGCAAAGTAACAGGAGCTAACCTGGTTATTGCTAATTCCGCCTCAAATACCGGGAATACAATTTATGCTGTAGTTATGAACAGCGCCGGAGCTATTGTTGCTCAATCAGCCAACTATGTAGTAACCGCTGGTGATCTGGGAACAAATAAAAACTTTACTTTCCCAACTCCTCCAGTATTTACTGATGAAGACTATTATGTTGGCTTGGCTCAAACGGCTGGTGCCGCACAATGGTATCCTATGGGTACTTTTACTGAATCACCACCAAGAGGAAATACTTTCTATGAAAGTGACATCGCTGGTGGAGTATTAACTCCTCTGGGAACAAACTGGAGTTTAAAGTTTGGCATCGAAGCAATTGTAGCACCAAATTTCAGCATCCCTGCTATCACAACCGTAGCCGCATCCGCTGTTACAGCTACTACAGCAACAGTAAATGGAACTGTAATGGCTAACAGCAATACTGTAGCAGTTTCCTTTGAATACGGAACTACAACTGCTTATGGCACTACTGTGTCGGCTACTCCTGGCAGTGTAACAGGAACAACTGTTACTCCGGTACTTAACAATCTCTCAGGATTGTTACCCGAAACCACATACCATTTCAGGGCAGTAGGAACTATAGGGTTATTTAAATTTTATGGTGCTGATCTCACATTTACAACACCCGCGGCACCTCCGACCGTAGTAACTCTATCAGCGACTAACGTTGATGTTTCATCCGCTACGTTAAATGGAACAGTGAATGCAAATAACAATACTGCTACGGTAACATTCGAATATGGGCTTACCACAGCATACGGGAATACTGTAAATGCAACACCAGCAAGTGTTAGCGGAAACACTGTTACCGCGGTATCGGCTAATCTCCCAGGCCTACAGCTAACTTCAACCTATCACTACAGAGTTGTTGCTACCAATCTGGGCGGAACATCTTATGGCAACAATATGACATTTACAACCGGCTGCATCCCTCCTGCTGCTGCTGGTTTGATTGCAGGCCCAACAACTGTTTGCCAGGGAACAACTGCTGTTGCATATAGTGTTCCGGCAATTGCTGGTGCTACCTCTTATGTATGGACACTCCCAACTGGTGCTACCGTTGCCACGGGAAGCGGCACCAATTCTGTAACAATTGATTTCAGCGGTACTGCTGTATCGGGTGATATATCAGTTTATGGAGCAAATGATTGCAGTAACGGAGCGACAGCTTCACTTGCTGTTACTCTTAATCCGATGCCAATACCTACATTGACCTCAGGGCCATTGGGCGTTTGTGTTGGCTCAACAGGTGTTGTTTACCAAACACAGGCCGGGATGACAGGTTATACCTGGACAATTTCTGCTGGAGGAACTATTACCGCAGGAGCAGGAACAAATGCAATAACTGTTACCTGGAGTGCGGTAGGAGCACAATCAATCGGGCTCAATTATACCAACGCTTCCTTATGCGCAGCTCCACAACCGGCTACCTTCGCTGTAAATGTGGTGCCACAGCCAATTCCGGTAATCTCTGGTCCAGCCAATGCATGTCTTGGATTTACTACTAATATGTATTCAACACAATCGGGTATGACAAATTATGCATGGACAATATCAGCCGGAGGTGTTATTACTGCCGGTGCAGGAACCAATGCAATAACAGTGACCTGGAATACATTAGGAGCAAAAACTGTATCGGTAAACTATACAAACGCTGAAGGCTGCAGTGCTCTGGCTCCATCTGTTTATAATGTAACCGTTAACCCAACCCCTTCGCCATCTATTTCAGGAGTAACTGAATTATGTGCAGGCTCAAATGATGTTGTTTATACAACACAGGCTAATTACAGCAATTATGTATGGAACATTTCGTATGGCGGCACAATTACTGCTGGCCTGGCAACCAACGAAGTTGTTGTGAATTGGGCAACTGCCGGCACGCGAAGTATAAGTGTTAATTATAACAATGCCTTGGGTTGTTCAGCAATAAACTCTTCAAATCTTGAAGTTATTGTAAACTCCACACCAGTTCCTGTAATTTCAGGATCGAACCAGGAGTGCCAGGGAGCTACCGCTGTTGCATATGCAACACAAGTTAACTTTGATGACTATGTTTGGAGTGTTTCGGCCGGAGGAGCAATAACCTCGGGTGCAGGAACAAATGCTATTACTGTTACCTGGAATGAATCCGGAAGTCAATCGGTAAGCGTATCCTACTCCAACGATCTGGGTTGCCCGCCAGTCTCTCCAACCGTTTATCCGGTTGTTGTAGATCCAAAACCTGTTGCTGCAGGAGCAATCGTTGGAACAACTCCTGTTTGTGCAGGTTCAACCATGGTTACTTACACAACCGCACCTCTTACGGGAATTTCGACCTTTTTATGGACACTTCCTGCCGGAGCTACTATTGTTGAAGGCGCAAATACCAGAATCATTAAAGTTAACTTCGCAGCTAATGCCTCATCGGGTATTATTAAAGTGAGTGGCGTTAACGATTGCGGACCTGGCCCAAGCTCGCCTAACTTTAACGTAGTTGTGAATCCGCTGCCGTCAACACCGGTTATCACTCAAAACGGCGATACGCTTACCAGCAGTGCAGCTACAGGCAACCAATGGTATCTAGATGGTGTTATCATCCCCGGAGCAACAGGTCAGCAGCATATCGCTGTTTACACCGGTACTTATACTGCAATTGTTACAACCAACGGATGCAGTTCAGCTATTTCCAATGGAATCCTGGTATTGCCTGTTTCAATCACTGATTTTGAATTAAGTCATTCATTTGATGTGTATCCGAACCCTAACCAGGGTCAGTTTAACATAAAGGTGATTTCTTCCAGCCCGGTACAATTGAACATCGAAATTTACAACAGCCTTGGCGCCTTATTGTGGAGCCAGAAGAAAGCGAATATTAACGGCATATACAATACGCCTGTTAGTCTTGCTGCTGTTCCTAACGGTGTTTATATGGTCGCTCTCCGAAACATGAAAACCAACATTGTACGCAAAGTTGTTATCATGAAATAACCCTTTGATCAGAATACCAATCCAATGAAAAGAGCCGGAGAAATCCGGCTTTTTTAATCTACATTTGTAACCAATTCTTTAACTTATATGCATCATGAGTGTCATCAACCGGATAACAAAACTTGGTATAGCATTCGCTTTTTGCTTTTTACTTAGTCCATTATGCGCTCAGACTACGGATGCTATTGACAGCCTGAATCACTTAGTCTCTGTTACAAAAGACCCGGTTTCAAAAGTTGGGGCATTGCTTGTTTTAGCTTCCGAAATCGAAGGTTCGGATCAAAAAAAAGCATTGGATTATGCTCAGCAGGCTTATCTTCTTTCAAGGCAAACCGGGAATAAAAAAGGTGAAATCAACTCCCTGATACAGAAGGGCAATTGTTACTTCCGGATTAGTGAATATCGACAAGCGATGGAGTGTGCAGAAAATTCTATGTCTTTAGCTGAAGACTTAAAAATGGATAAAGAAAAGGCGCTCTCACTTAATATTATTGGGCGGGTTTATGGTGGACTAGGTGAAAATGAACGCAGCTCTGAGTATTTTTTTAAAAGCCTTAAGATATTTGAGAAAATAAATGATAAGGCTGGGATGGCTCAGTCTCTTGGATTTATAGGCATTATTTATTATACACTAAAAAATTACACCAAGTCTCTTGAATATTTGAATAAATCATTATTAATTTCCAAAGTGCTTAATGATAGTCAATTAATAAGAAAACAATTGAACAATATCGCCACGGTCTACCTGGATTTAAAAAAATACAATTCGTCACTTTTCTACAGCAATGAAGCGCTTAAAATCAACATGAAACTTGATGATAAACTTAACATTGGCATTAACTACATAAATATTGGATATGCACAGAGCCAGCTAAAAAGATATGATGAAGCTTTGGTCAGTTTTCAAAAAGCCCTTGAATTAGGGAAAGAAATAGACAGTCGATTTTATACGGCAAATTGTTATGTCTACATGGGGCAATACTATTATGAAACAGAGAATAAATCGTCCAGTATAAAAGCTTTTAAAACAGCCCTATATGAGGCTCAAAAGAACGGCTTTGCCAATATTGTATATCTGGCGGCTGAAAAACTGGGAAATCTATAC
Organism: uncultured Lentimicrobiaceae bacterium; assembly: GCA_964495865.1. Lineage (GTDB taxonomy): Bacteria > Bacteroidota > Bacteroidia > Bacteroidales > UBA4417 > UBA4417. Next base: position 15,913 of record CAZBZA010000017.1, on the reverse strand, counting down.
CTGGAAAGGAAAGATACTATTAGTGCTTTTAAATACAAAATCATTGAGAATCAAAGTGAGGACAGTCTTAACAAATTGAGAAAAGACACGAATATGTCTAATCTTGAATTTCAATATCAAGCAGAAAAAAAAGAGCTGGAGCTGAAAATTGCCCAGCAGAAAAAAGAGAGTTTGATGATCATCATCATACTTGCACTATTCGCAAGCCTAATTATCACCTTGTTGGTCATTTCCAGACAACGCATCAAGGTAAAGCATGCAGCACTTGAAAAACAGACAAGTGAGAAAGAACTTAGTTATAAAAACAAGGAATTGTCAATAAATCTGATGGCACTGATGAAAAAGCATGAAATGTTGTCCGATATTTCAGACAGGTTAATTCAGATTGAAAAAGAAGCAGTGAGGGAAGAAACCAAACAAGCTATTTTCAAAATCAGCCACGAATTAAGGATAGGAGCAGACGAAAAAATAATGAAAGAATTTTCTGTTAGGTTCCAGGAAGTACACAATGGCTTCTATGAAAAACTATTGGAAAAATTCCCGGAACTCACACAGACTGAATTAAAACTGTGTGCATTTCTAAGGCTTAACATGTCAACCAAAGATATATCTGAATTAACCGGGCAAAGTAATCTCGCAGTTGAAAAGTCGAGATACCGGTTACGAAACAAACTTGGTATCAGGAATTCTGAATCAAACCTTGTTACATTCCTATTGCAATTTTAATCTCTTAGGGTAAATTCCCTGCCACTTGTGGCGAATGAAAATAAATTCAACTTGTATACCTCGTCCGCTTGCGGCAAGGTAGTTGATTTATTAAGGTTAATCTTTTAATTTTCGCTATTATTCTTGTTAAACAGCTTACATTCTGATTTATAAAGTATTTTTTTTCGTTATCAGTAAATGAGGAGCGCTGCACTCTTGTGGCATTTGTCCAATTAATGTATAGGCAGTTTTAGAATCCAAAGGTGCTTTTGTATGGGCAGTTTATTTTTTATTGCCTTATTACTCATTGATATTTGCACTTCCCAACAAGGCAAAACCAAAAAGTATGAAAAACAAAAAGGAAGGCAACTCACCTAAAGCGAAAACTTCAATAATCGATCCTGAAGCAAATGAAAAACGCAAGAGACGGCTCGAAGTCCAGAAAGATGTCTTACGGAAAATTATTGACCCTCTCAAGAAAGAGATCCAGGAAGAGGAATTGAAGGAAGCAGTGATCAAGTTAAAAAGAAAATAAGTTTATTGACAAAACGCTGATTCGGCAGGTTCATTTAAGTAAATCAATCAAGTAATTTAAAATCATTACTAAATAATAAACCAATGAGAGTTTCCATGAAAAAATTAATACAACTATTTTTCGTTTTTTTTCTGAGTGTGTCTTCATTTGGACAAACTGGCAACGCACAGAATTTTGATGATGATGCCAACGCGGCCATGCTCCTTCCTGCTTACAGTGACACCTTGCATTTTTCAGATGCAGTATGGCGCAAAACCCAGGACTCCAGGGATATACCCCGATCAATTATGATCAATTCCCAGGGATTGACCAGAGAATCTTCTGGTCTTCCTCAATCCCATAAAAGAATAAACCAAACACTGAATCCAATATGCGGAACAAAAAATATTGGGCCTACCGGCGACTACGTTTCGTTAACGGATGCGTTTACCGCCCTTAGCGACAATGGAATAAGTTGTGTGGTAAACCTTATCCTTCAGCCAGCCTACCTATCGTCCGTTGAAACTTTTCCAATTCAGATATCTTCCATACCAGGATCAAATGACACAAATAAAGTAAATGTATATCCATCATCGTCTGGACTTACCATTACCAGTAGCAACGTTACTGGAACCATTAACCTGAATGGTGTAAAATACGTCTGTTTTGATGGGAGGGTAAATGCCACAGGCTCCATAAAAGACCTTGTCATTGAAAACACTTCTACTTCGGGTTATGCTATTCAGTTTATTAACAGTGCATCAAACAACACAATCCAGTATTGCATTGCTAAAGGTGCGAGTACCCTCATCACAAATGGAGTAATCTCCTTTGACATGACAACCGAAACTTCAGGCAACAACAACAACCTGATCGACAATTGCGAAATATGCGCTGGTGTTTCAAGTCCCCTCTATGCTATTTATTCGAGAGGTTCTGTGTTCCCTTCTGCATATAACAGCAACAATACTGTTTCCAACTGCCTGATACATGATTTCTATGCACCAGGAGGAGGCAACCCGGTTGGCATCGCATTGTACGCGTCGACCACTTGGACCATCAGTGGGAACAGTTTCTATATGACTACCCCCAAAAACCCCTTAATTGCTGTTGGTTACAATATTATTTTCATCGCTTCAGGAGATGGATATTCTATTCTTAACAATTTCATTGGCGGTACAGCCCCTAATTGTGGAGGTTCCCCCTTTACCCTTAACGGGAACGGCACACCTGCTGTTATTGCTAACTTTTTTTACGGGATACGATTCGCGGGAGGAAACAACATTAATCCCAGTTTAGTTCAGGGCAACACCATTTCCAATATTTCCCTGTTTACAAGGTCGAGTTCACCCGGTGCCATCCTGTTCGTTGGTATATTTTCCGCTGTGGGTATTCAAGACATAAACAACAATGTGATTGGCTCAGCCACCGGAACCGGATCGATTTCGATCGATGTAAGTGTACTGAACTCAGGAGGACGTACTTCAACCTATGAAGGCATTGATTTCAGAGGGTTGCGCGGGAATATCACTAACAATGTTTTTGGTTCCTTCACAATAAGCGGCCCGACTGGTTCTTCAGCCTTCACGGCTATGACCGTCATGCCAATCACAGTAACTTCAGGTGCACAGAATGGAACAATCAACATAAGCGGCAACCTGATTGGAAGCCTCACCACGGCTAACAGTATACAAACTTCGGTGCTGAACTATCCTCCTGTTTACATCCAGAGTTTATACGCTTTCCCGGTAGGGTCAGGAAACCTTTTTATTGAGAACAATACAATTACCAATATCAGCAACTGGCATTCATTCAGCGGTTCATATCTGAAAGGTATCTGGGTTTCTACATCTGTACCCACTTTGGTCGCAGGGAATACAATCCGCGATATGACTTCAAACACCACCAATGGAAACTCTACGGGTAATGTTGCGGTCCAGGGGATACACATACAAAACCAATATACGACTTCCATCATCCGCTCCAACAACATTTATAATCTAACCAACACAGCAATATCAGCAGCTACAGGTATACATGGCATCTTTACAATTGATGTTACAGGATCCCTTCTGATTGAGAAAAATTTTATTCATAATCTCGGGCTTTCCACCACCAGCGTTAGCGCTGCCGTGTACGGAATTATGTTATATCAGGTCACCAATTCCTATATAACGGCAAAAAACAATATGATCCAGCTTGGCATCAATCCCGATGGTTCCGCCAATACATCAGGATGCAGAATATTTGGCATTCTTGCTACAAATGCGCGGGTTGACAGTATACTCTATAACAGTGTTTATATCGGAGGAACACCGGCATTGGCAACAGGAAACACTTATGCCTATTCGACCTTGCGTACCCCATCTCTATTAACCAAGGAAGTATGCATAGGCAATATTTTCTTCAATGGCCGATCAGGAGGTACTACCGGCAAACATTACGCTATTGATGTTAACGGAACTTCGAAGTTTCCACTGGGATTTACCGGTAATTACAACCTTATCATCGCTAATGGTGCGACCGGAGGGACCTTTGGCCGGTTCAACAATACTGATTGTATTACGTTTGCAGCTTATAAGGATGCAACAGGGACAGAAATGGCCAGTGGCAGCGGCAATCCAAATTTTATTGCCCCCACAGGAAATTCTTCAACGGCCAATCTGCATATCTCAAACCCAACTACGGTGGAAGGAGCAGGAATTGCACTGGCCAGTGTGACCGACGATTTTGACGGAAATGCCAGAAACGGCCTCACACCTTCAGATGTTGGTGCCGATGCAGGAAATTTCACCTTCTCAACGGATGTGTTCGGCCCCAACATTACATGTGTGCCGATTGGAAATGGGACCATAGCCAACCGCACTTTGCCTAACTGGGCAACCATTACTGACAATGTCGGAGTAGCAGGCGGAGCTAACATCCCAAGAATCTATTATAAAAAGGCTTCCGATGCCAATGTCTTCGTTGGAAATACCAGCAACGACAATGGCTGGAAATACACTTTAGCAACCAACATTTCAAGCCCGTATAGTTTTACCATCGACTATTCAATTATCTTCAGTGGCAGTGTATCCGCTAATGATATAATTCAATATTTTGTGGTAGCGCAGGATGCTGCCAATAACCTCAGTTCCAACTACCCCATGGCAGGATCAGGCGCTGTACCACCGGTTCAGAACATCAATGCCTGCCCGGCCATTGCAACAATACAAACCTACATGATTGTTGCAAATACTATTCCCACTACCATCACAGTTCCCGGCACATACGCAACACTGACAGGTGCCGGAGGCGCTTTCGATATGATTAACATGGGTGTACTAACAGGTAATACAACCATCAACATTACAGCCGACCTTACCGAACCGGGTACTGTGGCATTAAACACACTTTCAGAGGACATGCCGGGGGCGAATTACACCCTATTGATAAAACCGGATGCTACCACCCTGCGTACGATAAGCGGTACAACTGTAGCCAGTGCTACTGCCATGATCAGGACAAACGGAACCTGTCGTTTCACCATCGACGGAGGAGCCGGCAAACTGCTCACCTTCCGTAATACCAACGCTGTAAAAAGTAACACCGGGCCGACAATGCAGTTCAACAACAGCTCACAGGGTGTTTTTGTCAAGAACTGTACTATCGAGAATAACGGATCAACCACCACCAGAGGATCAATCGATTTAGGTGGTACTGGTATAAATATAGTCGAGATTTCAGGGAATGATATCCGTAATGCCACTGCCGATACACCGGGAAACATGGCAACCGGCATATACAATAGCAACATGGCAAATTCTGTAAAGGTGCTGAATAACAACATCTATAACTTTATCAGCTATGGACTGTATTTCACGAATGCTGCCGATGGAGTAATTATTACAGGAAATAGTTTTTATTACAATTCGATTACAGCTACCGGTGCAATGCAGTACTGCATCTGGTTGGCTGGGGGTATGAACAACAATACCATCAGCGATAATTATTTTGGTGGCGGAGCGCCGATGTGTGCGGGTAATGCATGGACAAATTCCTCAGGATTTAGTTTCTATGCTATGAATTTGACTCTGGGGATTATGAAACACACCACTATTTCAAACAATACCATCAGCAACATAAACATGATTGCAGGAGGATTTTACGGTATGAATATCACTGCCGGCTTGGTTAATATTCAAAACAACATGATTGGAAGCACCACTGTGCCCGGCTCAATAACTTTTGCAGGCATTTCGAATTTCTTTGGAGCATATCTGTCACTGAGTACCGGTATGGCTTCCAGCATTCAGGGAAATACTTTTGCAGGGTTAAACTTTACCAACCCGGCAGCGGTGCAGGTAATGCTGTTGGCAGTTGCAAATGGCCTTGTGAAAATCGGGGATGTTGCACCTAACACCTTTGGAAGCAATACCACTGCAGGCTCCATAACCTACGCCGGAACTGGTATCGTTTATGGTTTATGGAATTTTTCATCAATTCCTGGCAACATAGTTGAAAACAACATTATTGGCAACTGGACGCTTACGGGTACAGTTGGTTCTCCCACTGTTAGAGGCCTGTATATTTATTCAGCGGATGTTAGGAAGAATAAAATCTTCAACATCTCCGCCACCGGAACAAATTTAACACCGACCATTGTGGGTATTTACAATTTTGGCGCTCCTTGGTTTTTATGGAGCATCCTTTACCAACTCTTTCTATAATCTGTATTACAACGATTTCTATATCAGCGGGCCGCCAACCGGAACATCGAACACAAGTGCATTTTACCGCGAAGTGGCAGGATTCTACACCCTTAAAAATAATATCTTTGCGAATTTAAGAGCAGCAGGAGGAACAGGTAAACACTATGCAGCATATATTTTGACAACAGGTGAGTTGAACTCAGACAATAATAATCTCTATTCTCTTGCCGGTCCCCTTGGATTCTATAACGCTGCCGACCAGATGACCTTGGCATTATGGAAAACTGCAATCGGTGGTGATGCAAACTCGCAAAATGTGGATCCTCAATTTACATCATCCATTGATCTGCACACCATCGTACCGCAGTTGCACAATACAGGTATTTCTATTCCGGCAGTAAACACTGACTATTCCGGAATATTCCGAGGAAATCCACCGGATCTTGGAGCATATGAAGGACCAGCCGCCCCTATTGTTATCACCACATCTGCAACAGCCGTTTCCGGTAGTGAGGCTACGATGAACGGAACTGTTAATGCCAACACACTTTCCACCACAGTCACCTTCGAATACGGGTTGACAACCGCTTATGGAACAACACTCAACGCGTACCCCTACGCTGTGGCAGGAACCGTTACAACCTCAGTTTCTGCAATACTGGCTGGACTTCTTCCAAACACCACCTATCATTACAGGGTTATAGGTACCTCCATAGGAGGTACAACAAATGGAAATGATATGGAGTTTACTACATCATCTGTCCAGGCTGTTGTAGTTACCAATTTTGCGAACCCAGTAGGATCTAACACTTCTACTCTAAATGGAACCGTTAATGCAAACAATGCAGCAACAACCGTTTCGTTTCAATGGGGCCCTACCGCGGCATACGGAAATACAAGTAATGCAATACCAGTTTCTATAACGGGGATGATAGACACAGCAGTTGTAGCAAATCTGTCAGGATTGATGATCAATGCTACTTACCACTTCCGCTGTGTTGGCATAAACAGCGCCGGAACAGCGTATGGTCTCGACCAGTCCTTTACCACCAACTGCGTGGCTCCGGTAATAACCATCAACGGCCCGGTAACAGCCTGCACGGGTGTGGCTGGTTATGTTTATGCTACCGAGTCTGGAAATACAAGCTATAACTGGAATATTTCAGCCGGGGGAATTATTACTGCGGGTAGTGGAACCAATTCCATTACTGTAAAATGGAATACCACAGGTACTCAATCTGTTTCTGTAAACTATAATAACCAGTCAGGATGCTCAGCTAGCGTGCCAGCGGCCTATAATGTAAATGTATCTTCTACTCCATCACCTACCATCAGCGGTCCTGCGATGGCAGGCACTAATTATCCTGGTTACACATATTCAACCGAAACAGGAATGAATAATTACATCTGGACTATTTCACCGGGAGGAGCCATCACTTCTGGCCAGGGAACAAACGCCATTAGTGTAACCTGGAATAGCGCAGGTGCACAAAGCGTATCGGTTACTTATACCAACAGCAATGGTTGTGCAGCTTTTTCTCCTACCATACAAAATACTACCGTGTATGCTGCTCCCGTCATCAGCGGTGCGAATGTTGTCTGCCAGACCACTGAATACCAGGATTACACCACTGAACCGGGTATGACAAATTATGTATGGAATATGTCACCCAACAGCGGCACTATCACCCAAAGCAGTACAAATGTGGTTACCATCTTCTGGACTTCGCCTGGAGCTAAATGGGTAAGTGTATCCTATACCAATGCAAACGGATTCACTAATCCGTCGCCTAGTTTTTACAATGTTACGGTTAATCCTCTACCGGGTACACCGGGAATTATAAACGGTCCGCAAACCATTTGTGCAGGTGCGGTTAATATTGCTTTCTCAGTCGCTTCCGTTCCTAACGCAAATACCTACAATTGGGCACTTCCTGCAGGAGCCTCAATTGCATCAGGTTCAGGAACCAATGCAATTGCTGTTAACTTTGGCCAGGCAGCAAGCCCGGGCAATATTTCAGTGATGGCTCAGAATGCCTGTGGTGATGGGCCCTCCTCACCGGCGTTGACAATAGCAGTAAGTACAATTCCTTCAGCAGCAGGTGCTATAGCAGGTATTGAATCTCTCTGCCAGGGTTCAACCGGGATTATATACACCGTACCGGCTATTGCCAATGCCACTTCCTATAGCTGGACAGTACCGGCAGGTGCAAGTATTGTAACAGGATCGGCAACAAATGCTATAACCGTAAACTTCTCATTGTCAGCAACCTCAGGAATTATCAGTGTGAATGGTGTGAATGACTGCGGATCGGGTATTGCTTCGTCTAATTTTGGAGTGGTGGTTAATCCTATACCAGCAACACCGGTTATCACCCAGCATTTTGACACCCTTACCAGCAGTGCCAATACCGGAAACCAGTGGTATCTGAATGGCGTTATTATTCCGGGAGCTACCGGCAAACAACATGTAGCTGTTTATACAGGCACATACACTGTAGTTGTTACCGTTAACGAATGCAGTTCTTCACCATCAAATGGAATCCTGGTGCTTCCTGTATCAGTTACTGTTGAAAAGGCAAACCGTACTTTCGAAATTTATCCGAATCCGAATACCGGAGAATTCAATATCAAGGTTGAAACACTCACATCGGAAGTATTCAATATCGAAATTTACAACAGCCTTGGATCATTGATCTGGAAACAGGAAAACGTAACTGTGAACGGTACGTTTACCAAACATATTGTTTTAACCGGTTCGCCTTCGGGTATGTATATGGTTAAGTTGCGAAACAATGATAATGCCATTGTTAAAAAACTGATAATCAAAAATTAAACTTCATTTTTAGACAACAAAAAAGCCGGAGCATATCCGGCTTTTTTGTTTACTGTCTTTTTATTTTCTAAACGATTATTTCCCCTTTATGGCTAAAGATTCAACCAGTTCCTTATACCAGGCTTCCCCATATTTTCGAATCAGAGAATCTTTAAGAAAAATGTACAGCGGAATATTGTTTTTCTTACCATTAAGTAAAGCAGGTTTGCAAATATGCCACTCGTTATAGTTTACAGCTTCGAAATCGTTGTATTTACTTATACGTACAGGATATAAATGGCAGGAAACAGGTTTCAGAAATGGTATCTTGCCTTCTTTACATGCTTTTTCGATAGCACAAAATGCTATCCCGTTCTCGTGAAACACAAAAGCGCATTCCCTTCCATTAACAAGAGGAGTAACATAATGCCCGTACATATCATAATCGAAAACCCCATCCATTTCCACCTGCTCAATGCCTTCAGTTGTCATATAAGGTTTTATCTCATCGAAATAATCTTCAAGAATACTTATCTCTTCTTCTTCCAAAGGTGCTCCCGCATCGCCATCCACACAACAGGCGCCTTTGCAGGCTGAAAGGTCGCAGGCGAAGCAAATACTTCCCAGTTCATCCGAAATCAGTGTTTTATCAATTGCTATCATTCGGCAAAAGTACTGCTTTTTAGATAGTGATTTGAAATCGGAACCCGGTTAACCCAGAAAGAGTGTATATCTACAAATCGTTTTCTTCTCCTACTTCCCATCGCAGTTTCTCCCCTATTTTCCGTCGCCTTGTCTCCCCTCGCCTTGTCTTCCCTTCTCCCCAAGCCCTTGCCAATCTATTTTTTTTGGCTACCTTTGCCGCATGGCACAAAACGAAGAAATTTTCAAAAAAATTATATCCCATGCCAAGGAGTAT
>CAZBZA010000017.1:3806-6169 GCA_964495865.1 uncultured Lentimicrobiaceae bacterium | reverse complement strand
CATGGCACAAAACGAAGAAATTTTCAAAAAAATTATATCCCATGCCAAGGAGTATGGGTTTGTATTTCCGTCGAGCGAAATTTATGATGGCCTTAGCGCCGTGTACGATTACGGGCAAAACGGAGTTGAATTAAAAAATAATATCCGCCAGTATTGGTGGAAATCAATGGTTCAGCACAACGAAAATATTGTTGGCCTCGACTCTGCTATTTTTATGCATCCTACCATATGGAAAGCATCCGGCCATGTGGATGCTTTCAGCGACCCGCTGATTGATAACCGCGATTCGAAAAAACGATACCGCGCTGATGTGCTGGTTGAAGACCAGATGGCTAAATGGCAGGATAAAATTGATAAGGAAGTTGAAAAAGCATCGAAACGATTTGGCGATACTTTTGATAAAGACCAGTTCGTTGCTACCAATGCGCGCGTGCTGGAATACCAGGAAAAGATTGATAAAACCACTGCCCGTTTTTACGGAGCCATGGAAAACAATGACCTGGCCGACGTTAAAAAACTTATCGAAGAACTCGAAATAGTATGTCCTGTATCCGGAAGCCGCAACTGGACCGATGTTCGCCAGTTTAACCTGATGTTCAGCACATCCATGGGTTCGGTAAGCGAGGATTCAAATGTAATTTACCTGCGCCCCGAAACTGCCCAGGGAATTTTTGTAAACTACCTGAATGTGCAGAAAACAGGCAGGATGAAAATTCCGTTTGGTATTGCACAAACCGGTAAAGCTTTCCGTAACGAAATTGTAGCCCGCCAGTTTATTTTCCGCATGCGCGAATTCGAGCAAATGGAAATGCAGTTTTTCGTTCGCCCTGGTACCGAACTCGAATGGTTCGAAAAATGGAAAGAAACCCGTTTAAAATGGCATCTTTCATTAGGAATTCCTGCTTCAAAATACCGCTTTCACAAACATGAGAAACTTGCGCATTATGCCAATGCAGCAGCCGATATTGAATTTGAATTCCCGATCGGTTTTAAAGAACTTGAAGGCATACATTCGCGTACCGATTTCGATTTAAAAGCACACCAGGAACATTCGGGTAAAAAGATACAGTATTTTGATCCTGAACTCAATGAAAACTATGTTCCTTACGTAATCGAAACTTCAATCGGCCTCGACCGTACTTTCCTGGCTATCCTCAGCCATGCTTACACCGAGGAAAAACTGGAAGACGGTTCGGAACGGATTGTGCTTCGTATACCTCCTGTTTTGGCTCCTATCAAAGTTGGAATTCTGCCACTGATTGCAAAGGACGGTCTGCCCGAAAAAGCACGCGAAATCATGGATACCCTTAAGTACGACTATATGTGCCAGTACGAAGAGAAAGATTCTATTGGTAAACGCTACCGCCGTCACGATGCCATCGGAACACCCTATTGCATTACTGTCGATCATCAGACACTTGAGGACAACACGGTTACAATCCGCGATCGTGATACCATGTTGCAGGAACGTATTCCTGTTGAAAAAATCGGCGAATTAGTTAGATTAAAGATCAAAGGATAAGTGAACTTTTTTCTTTAAAATGGAAGACACTATTCATTTCATGATGAATGTTAAAGTGTTTTTAAAATCAGCCTGTTTCCCTTTATCATTCCTTTAACATTCTTCATTTTACATTAAATGTTTAATGTTTCCTATACTAAAATTCTATGAAAAACACTTTTCTTGCCATCGACCTGGGAGCCGGCAGCGGACGCGCTATGCTTGGCGAAATCACTGACGGAGTGTTGACAATCAGGGAAATACACCGGTTTACAAACGAGCCTGTTTTTTCCGAAGGTCATGGTTACTGGAATATTGATCACCTTTTCAGGGAAATCAAGAAAAGCCTTTCTATTGTTGCCGAACAGGATATCCCTGTCGAAAGTATTGGTATCGATACCTGGGGAGTAGATTTTTCACTCATGAGTGATGACGGTATCCCGATGCAGCCATTTATATACCGCGATGTAAAAAACGATGGCATGGTCGAAGCTTTTGCTGAACTGATGCCGGTGGATAAACTTTACGGACAGACCGGCGTTCAGATTTCACAAATCAATTCCCTTTTCCAGCTGCTGGCACTTCAAAAAATGGGTTTTGAACCTTTGAAAAAAGCAAAACACCTGCTTTTTATGCCCGATATTTTCAATTATCTCCTCACAGGTGTTATACAAACTGAATTCAGCATAGCAACTACATCGCAACTTTATAATCCGGTTAAAAGGATGTGGGATCAGGATATCCTGCGAAGGCTCCGGATACCTTTAAATATTTTACCACGTATTGCTGAACCGGGAAGCATTGTCGGCAGCGTTTCGAACAAGGTTTCTTACGAAACCGGCATTGCACGAATACCGGTTGT
>CAZBZA010000017.1:0-3706 GCA_964495865.1 uncultured Lentimicrobiaceae bacterium | reverse complement strand
GCTTCGCTCGATGAAGCAACAGCAACAGGCAATATTATGGTGCAGGCTATGGCGCTGGGAATAATTAAAAATGTGGCTGAGCTCCGCGAAGTTACCTCAAAGTCTTTCCCTTCGAAAAGATATGAGCCTGAGGATATTGAAATATGGAATAATGTGTTTCCTGCGTATAGGGAGAGCATAAACAAGAGTTGATGCACTGAAGAGATGTAAAAGCAAATTTTAAACTTTCATGAACTCTGTTATCGGCTATTTTTCAATTACCAACCCATTTGATATTGATAAATAATGTGTTATGCTTGATTTTATCTGGACTAGTCTAACTTAAACTGAAAAACAGGTATTGCCAGTGTAAAATTAATCTCCTGTGTATTCAGGTAAATAAACGAACCATATCCCCTGCTGTAGGTTACTTTTAATGTAGCTTCCTTCTTTTCATTTATCTGGTAAGCAACTCCCAGCCCAATGCTGAAACCGGGATATGTAACTTTGGGAAAAATATCAGCCTGATATTCATATATATCAAAACCGGTTTTCTCCAGTTTGAGCTTCTGATTTACGAATCCACCCGCCTGCACTAAAGGATGCAACCTTGATTTTGAGAAATCGTATCGCACGAACAGATAATGAGACAAATCTGTTGAATTTAACGAGAAATCATGCACTGCTGTTGAAAAGTAATCTTCATCAATAAATTGTGACGAAAAAGTATTTGAACTAACCAGACCTTCATACTGAAGCAGTAATTTGCCTTTATGCACTGGTAGTGAAATATTACAAAATAAACCGTAGCAAATTGTATTCGATACTTCGAAATCACAATTATAAATATCTTGTGGACCCGGTGGCCAACCAAATGTTACTTTTTCAGGAATTATTGAAAGGATTCTCACTCCTACTACAGGACCAATGTTTATTTTAGCCATATGAAGCTTCTTTTCATACACTATACACTGATCATCCTTACATACCTGTTCGTGGTATTTCTTTGAAATTCTGATCAATGACTTACGGTCAGGGGTAACTTTTTCAATTTCACCGGCCATTTCAGGTGCATCCGAAAATGTATATTTCAGGCGGCCGATGTATTTCTTATCAGTTCTTACTGTACTTGCATTCCCGTTAACATAAGTCACCACTTCCGGTTCATTTATTTCTACAAGCGGTCCTCCTTCTTTTTCCAAATAAAAGTATAGCCCGTCCAAGTTTCTATAACTGAAAAGATCAACGATCCCGTTTAGTAAATACTCCAGGAATACCTGGGATTCTTTACCCTTAACGCTTATAGTTTTTGATATATAAAACTTACTGTCTATAAATCTGTACCCCTTTATTTCCTGAGGATTGTATTCAACCTGGGCCGCATTTTCACCGGCCTTAAAAATGCACCTCTCCGAATTACTTATATCACCTCTGAAATCAATCAGACCGTTGATGGTGTCGCCATTATTCATTACGATGAACCCGTTTCTAAAATCAGACTGAGCAGAAATATTTGAGGTTAAATAAAGAGTTAAATAAAGAAAAAGAATACGTTTATTCATTTGTTTTTTCAGCCATTTAATAAAAAAATCACTTTTGAAAATTCATCAAACTTATAAAATCATAGCAAAGAAAAGAATTTTTTTATAATTTCTGTGTTAGGTTCAAATATATATCTGTATCCAATCATTGAGCCTCCGATTGTGAAAACTTTTTTAATAAAACAAAAAAAGGTACAAAGTTCAGAACCTTGTACCTTTTTTTCATTAATTCAATATTAATTCCTATTTACCGCCTGGTGTTGTTGGTTCAACCGCGCGGGTTGAAGCAACTGTAATAACCAGGTTTGAAGGAACTTCAAGAATTTCGATATTAGGTATTTTAATATCGCTGATCCTGATGGTATCTTCAATTTCCAGCTTTGAGATATTGATTGTAACAACATCTGGCATGTGTTCCGATAAACCTTTAATTTTCAGTTTGCGGAATTTTTTTACCAGTTTTCCCCCGCGCAATACTCCGGGTGAATTACCTTCGATACGGATCGGGAGGCTTACAATAATTGGTTTCCCCTGAGTTACCTGCAGAAAATCAGCATGTAACGTTGTGTCAGTAACCGGATGATACTGAACATCCTGTAAAGTGGCTGTGAATTTTTTGCCCTCAATATCGAGGTCAACCATAAAAGTGTAAGGGGTGAAAAGAAGTGTGTCGAGATCTTTCCCGAGAAGCGTAAAATGAAGTTCTTCTTTACCACCGTAGATAACGCATGGTACCCTGCCTGCGGCACGGTTCATTTTAGCATCCTTTTTCCCTACGTTTGCGCGAAGCAAACCGCTCATAGATACTGTTTTCATTTGAATTGATTTTTAATTGTTATTATTTGATGTTGAAAAGTGATGAAATTGATTCGTAGTTGTGTGCTCGTTTAATTACATCTGCCAAAAGTGTTGCAGTAGTAAGTACTTTAACCTTAGGGCTTTCATGCCTCAATGGTATGGTGTCAGTTACAATAACTTCTGTAAATGCCGAGTTCTCAATGCGTTCAAATGCTTCTCCCGAAAGAATAGGATGTGTACAGAATCCGCGAACGCTGGCAGCCCCGTTATCGAGCATAATATGCGATGCTTTGGTAATTGTACCGCCGGTATCAATAATATCGTCAAGCAAAATTACATCTTTCCCCTTAACGTCTCCTATCAGCGACATGGAATCGACCTGATTGGCTTTTGAACGCTGTTTGTAGCAGATTACAAACCCTGTATCCAGTGCTTTGGCATAGGATGCTGCTCTACGTGTTCCTCCCGTGTCGGGCGATGCAAAAACCAGGTTAGGCAGGTTCAGTTTCTTAATGTATGGCAGGAATATAGATGAAGCATACAGGTGGTCAACCGGTACATCAAAAAATCCCTGAATCTGATCAGCATGAAGATCAATGGTTATAAGCCTCTGAACGCCTGCAGCAGTAAGCAGGTTAGCAATCAGTTTAGCTGAAATCGGTACGCGGGGTTTGTCTTTTCTATCCTGGCGGGCAAATCCGAAATAGGGAATCACAGCCGTTATCTGCCTTGCCGAAGCACGTTTGGCTGCATCAACCATAAGCAACAATTCCAGAAGATTTACAGCCGGCGGAAATGTAGATTGTACAATGTAGACATCATTTCCACGAAGATTTTCTTCGAATGAGGTGGTAAATTCACCATCGCTGAAGGTAATAACCTGAACTTCGCCAAGTTTTGTACCGAAGCTAAGTGCAATGTTCTCAGCAAGATAACGTGTTGCTCTGCCGGAAAAAATTTTAACCTCATGTGCCATGATCAGGGATTTATAAAAGAAGTTGCAAATGTAGGAAATTTTTGCATTCTAACAGGTAACTTCAAACTCCTTTTATTCTATAAAGTTGATTTTAAAGAGAATAAAGAGAACTCCCCTGAAGTAAGCATCTAAAAAAGGTAAAATAGTTTCTTACCGAATGGTTTTGTAAAGTATCTTTGGACTTTTACAGAAGCATAGTGTACGCAATTATTGATATTGAAACTACGGGTGGAAATGCAAGTCGTGAGCGGATTACGGAAATAGCCATTTTTATCCACGATGGGGTAAAAGTGGTGAATGAATATTCAACACTTGTAAATCCCGAATGTAAGGTGCCGCCATTTGTAGCGCGACTTACCGGCATTTCGGACGAAATGCTGAAAGATGCTCCGAAATTTTTTGAAGTTGCCCG